>DATJII010000205.1:0-2940 GCA_035493435.1 Candidatus Limnocylindria bacterium
ACCGACGGCAGGCCGCGGCGCGGCTCACCCGGTTCGAATTCGCGCCCTTCCCGCGGCTGGAGGCCAAGGGTCGCGAAATAGCCATCGGAAACATATTCCGTGGCCACTGCGGCAATGGCTTCGTTCGTATTCGGTGACTGAGGTTCCCACTGGCATCGGCCAGGCCATCCTTCCATGATCATCAAGGGCCGGGAGGTAAGCGCCGCGTGGGTGAAATCGGGATTGGCCCGAAGTTCCCGCAGGAATCGATCATAAAACCGGCTGCGTTCTTCCGCGGTGCGATAGCCATATTCCAGGCTTATTCGTGCGGTCATCACCGAATCGGTCGGAAAGCCGAGACTCGCACGGGCGTGCTTGCGGACCGATTTTACCAGCAATAAGGACGCTATGAGCAACGCGCAGGTCAGCCCCGTTTGTCCCACCACCAAGCCATAGCCAATGCGACCAACCAGCCGATTGCTTTGCCCGTGCGATCCTTCCTTGATCACTTCCATGGGATCCACCCGGGAGGCCATGCAAGCGGGCACCAAACTGGATCCGAGAACGGTCAGGAGGGCCGCGCCCACGGTAAACAATAATACCGTGGCATCGCTGTCCGTAGCCACCCAGCCCGGAGCGGCATCAAAACGGGTCTGGGCCATGGACGCATGCACCCAGGGCGTCAGCCAATGCGCAAATAACAGCCCCGCGACAACGCCTCCCAACACGAGGAGCAACCCCTCGGTCAACATCAGGCGGAGCAAGCGTGCCCGCGAGGCCCCCAACGCACCCCGCAAGGCCAATTCCCGCAACCGCGAAGTGGCGCGAGCCAGTTGGAGGTTCATCACATTAACACAGGCAATGACCAAGACCGCGATGGCCGCCACGAGCATCGCGACCAATACGCCTTTCAAGTCCCCCACCAGGGCATCGTGCAACGGAACCACTCGCACCTCGGTGAGCTGGCGATTCGTCGCCGGCCACTCCTCGGCCAGGCGGCGCGCGAAACCCGTGAATTCAGCGTGGACCTGCGGGAGCGTCTGCCCCTCCTTGATCCGCGCGACCAGGCACACAGCCTTACCCCGGGGCGTTTCCGCAGAAATCCCGGGAACGAGCGGCGCCCAGATCTCCTGGTGGGCTGGGAAGGCAAATCCGGGGGGCATGACCCCAATGATGGTCGTCGTCCGCCCCTCCAGACGCATCGTGCGGCCGACGATGTCGGCAGATCCACCGGCATAGGTCATCCAGATCCGGTGGCTTATCAGGGCGACACTTTCGGCCCCGGGCAATTCATCGGAGGCGGAAAAATCGCGGCCCAGGATGGGCCGGGCTCCCAGCACGGAAAAATAGTTATATGTGACATATAATCCCCCGGCGGACAAGGCCACGCCGTCGAGCGTGGCGTTGACCCAGCGATAACTGTCGCACGCCGCAAGGCCGTCGCAGGACTGCTGCGCGCGCTGCCATTCCCGAACGTCGGCGACGGTTGGGGCCACCGCCAGGTCCGCCGGCCAGCCCGGCTCACGCAGATCAATGCCATATAATCGCTCCGGATTGGGAAAGGGCAGGCCGCGCAGCAGGATGCCATTGAAGATCCGGAACTGAGTGGTCACCGCGCCGAGGCCCAGGGCGAGCGTCAGGACCGCGATGAGCGTGGTGCCGGAATCCTTGCGGAGCATTCGAGCCGCATGACGAAGGTCCTGGCCCAAGTCTTCGATCCAATTTGTGCCGCGCTCCTCACGGCAGGTTTCCTTGATGGACTCCACCCAGCCGAATTGCCTGAGGGCCGCATACCGAGCCTCCTCCGGCTTCATGCCGGAAGAGATATATTCCTGCGTCCGCAAATCGACGTGGTGGCGAATCTCCTCCTCCATTTCAGCGTCGAGCTGGCGCTTATGAAAGAGCGCCCGGATCGCCTCGCGAAATGGAGTGAAGAATGACATGGAAGGCCTAGGACGTCTGCATCACCCGGCGGATCGCGCGACACATGCTATCCCAATTTTCGTTCTCCGCATCCAACTGCTGGCGGCCGGCCCGCGTGAGTTTATAGAAACGCGCGCGCCGATTGTTGTCGGATTGCCCCCATTCCGATTCGATCCAGCCCTGCCGTTGGAGGCGATAAAGCGCTGGATAGAGCGAACCTTCGCCGACACTCAGCACGTCGTCGGACCATTGCTGGATGCGCTGGCAGATTCCAAAACCATGGGTGGGTTCCCGGCTCAAGACCTTGAGCACCAGCATATCCAGCGTTCCCTGAAGCAAGTCCGGCTTGTTCATGAAGTTCCCATTCCTATCGAATGTCGATAGGAGATTGCCCATTCCCTATCGAGTGTCAAGGGGAGTGTTTGGCGGGGGCGCCACGGCCCAGTCTGGCGGCGGACGGACTTGCATTGATTAGGCGATTACCGAAACGAAGAGTTACGGGTTTCGGAACCTTTTGGCGATACCCCACGCTTCGTTATACGAGTCTTTTCCTTAAGACGAAGCCTCCTGCCGATGGCAGGGCTCGTCAGGAGCCTCGCCCTCCCGGCCTTGGGTAACCGTTGGTCCGCCCGGATCGACGACGATCACCGGGGGCTCCCGGGGGGACGTGAAGCTATACCCGCAGGGTACGCAGTGGTTTACCAGTTATATCAAACCAGCGACAGAATCGTCCAATCGCTTTTCAGCGACCCAGAACCGGCCTTTCGGGAACCGTTCATGGAGGAGGGGCAACCCCACCTGGCCTAGGACGAGAAGGGCGGTGGAAAGCGCGTCCGAGTCCGTTGCCGAAGGCAACAAGGCAGCCGCCATTTTCACGCCTTCGACAGGGTTTCCAAGGCGCGGATCCAGTACGTGGCCCATTATCCGGCCACCTTCCTGGAACGCCTTGCCTTGCACGCCGGAGACCGAGAGCGACTGGTCTACCAAATCAATGGAATCCAACGAAAAGGCCGCGCCTTTCGTAGCCGGGAAAGCGAT
>DATJII010000206.1:0-59767 GCA_035493435.1 Candidatus Limnocylindria bacterium
AAACCCCGGTCCCCCACGGATTTGGCGGCGACGGGCAGAGTCCTTTTTCCGGTCCCACCCGAAAATCCTGCGCTCACCAAATCCCCCAATAACATCCACCGCCCATCCCGAATTTAGTGTCGGTTTTCCCAAATGCATGACCATTATCCAAGCGGTGTAAAAATTTTGAAAAATCGCGAAGAAACAGCGTTGGGAGAGTTGTTCAGCCTCGGGGCACTGGAGGAACATGCGCGGCAACTCGCCAACCGGCATCGCGTGGCGCGGCGCCGTGGACTCGACCAACTCCTGCCCCGGTTGCGGGCGAATGAGAGGATCCTGCGCGCCTACAACACCGATACGCTGGAAATCCAGAAAGGACGGCGGCTCACCCCGGCTTCCGAGTGGCTGCTGGACAATTTTTATCTTATAGAAGAGCAGATCCGGACTGTGCGGCGGCATCTGCCGCGCGGTTTCAATCGCGAACTGCCCCATTTGATGGAAGGGCCGTGCGAGGGATATCCCCGGGTCTATGAAATCGCGCTCCAGTTGATTGCGCACGTCGACGGCCGGGTGGACGAGGATCATCTCACACGCTTTATTTCCGCCTACCAGGAAGTCGTGGCCTTGAAGCTCGGCGAACTATGGGCGGTGCCGATCATGCTGCGCGTGGCGCTGATCGAGAATCTTCGCCGGATCGTGGAGCGGGTGGAGGCCGCACGGATCGATCGCAATCTGGCCGATCGCTGGGCCGGCCTGATGTTGGAACAGGCGGAGACCGACCCCGCCAAATTGATCGTGACCGTCGCCCAGATGGCGAATTCCAAGCCGGTTCTCAGTTCCGCGTTTGTCACCGAGTTTCGCCGGTCCACCCAGGAAAAGTCCCCTGCCCTGACCCTGGCCTTCAACTGGATCGATGCCCAGTTGGTGGCCGACGGGGTGACGATCGACCAACTCGTACAATTAGAAAGCCAGCGCCAGGCGGCCGACCAGGTTTCCATCGGCAACAGCATCTCAAGCCTCCGCTTTCTCGATGCGATGGATTGGAAGCGCTTTGTGGAGGGACTAAGTGCAGTGGAGAAATGGCTGCGGCAGGATCCGGCTGGAGTCTATGAACGCATGGATTTTGCCACGCGCGACACCTATCGCCACGTGGTGGAGCGCATGGCGAAGCATAGTCCCCACACCGAGGCCGGGGTCGCACGCACGGCGGTGACCCTCGCCAGCCGGAACCAGCCCGACACGAATCCCCAAGCCCGCCATGTCGGTTATTACCTGGTGGGGTTAGGCGAGGCCGAGCTGGCGAAGGCGATCAGCCAGCGCCTGCCTGTGTACGACGCCTTCAGCCGGATGGCGCGGGAAATGCCCCTGCTATCCTATGCGGGCGGCATCGCCGCCATCGCGGCCCTGACCGCCGCCGTGGTTATACCTTTGTGCGGAACGATCGGCAACTCCTGGTGGGCTCTGGGAATATTCGCCCTATTGCTCGCCATGTGCGCGAGCCAGTTGGGAGTTTCCCTGGTGAACTGGATGGCCACCGTTTTCGTGCGGCCCAAGACGCTGCCGCGCCTGGATTTCTCCGCCGGCATCCCCGTCGAGTATTGTACCATGGTGGTGGTCCCCTCAATGCTCAGCAGCGCCTCAGGCGTCGAAAGGCTGTTGGACGGACTGGAGGTTCACTACTTCGCCAACCGCGATGAGAACGTCTACTTCGCCCTGTTGACCGATTTCCGGGATGCCCCCTCGGAGCAATTGCCCGGTGATGACGTCCTATTGGACCAGGTGCGAAATGGCATCGAGGCGTTGAACCGGAAATACCAGCGGCAAGGTCCTTCGCGTTTCTATCTTTTCCATCGCAACCGCGAGTGGAATGCGCAGGAACAGACGTGGATGGGGTACGAACGAAAACGCGGCAAGCTGATGGATTTGAACGCCTGCCTGCGTTCACGCGACGCCTCCCGGTTTCCGGTGGTGGTCGGCGACGTCGAGAGCCTGCCGCGAATCAAGTACGTCATCACCCTGGACGCGGATACCCAACTGCCACGCGATGCGGCACGGCACCTGGCGGGGTCCATGGCCCATTCCCTGAATCGGCCGCAATACGACCGCAAGGCGGGCCGGGTGGTCGCAGGTTATGGAATCCTCCAACCTCGCGTCGCCGTGAGCCTGCCCAGCGCCAGCCGGTCACGATTCTCCCAACTCTTTGCCGGGGAGCCGGGGATTGATCCTTATACCCGCACCGTTTCGGACGTCTACCAGGATCTTTTCCAGGAGGGTTCCTTCATTGGCAAAGGCATCTACGACGTGGACGCATTCGAACAGGCGCTGGCGGATCGGCTTCCCGAAAACCGGATTCTGAGCCACGACTTGCTGGAGGGCAGTTATGCGCGTTCCGGACTGGTCACCGACGTCCTGCTATTCGAGGAGTTTCCCGCTCATTATACCGTCGATACCCGCCGCCGGCACCGGTGGATGCGGGGTGATTGGCAGATCGCCGCCTGGTTGCTGCCCCGCGTGCCGGGCTCGGATGCGCGACGGGTGGTCAACCCCATCAGCGGACTCTCGCGCTGGAAGGTTTTCGACAACCTGCGCCGGACGTTGGTACCAGCGGCGCTGATGGGGCTGCTGGTGAGCGGCTGGTTGACTCCCGACGCCAACGGACTGGCCTGGACCCTGTTCGTGGCTCTTATCATATGGATACCTGGCGTGCTTCCGGTTCTGGCCGACCTGCTGCAGAAGCCCAAGGAACGTCCCACAGCCTTGCATTTGCGCAACGCGTTGCATGAACTAACGCGCCAAAGCGGACAAGCCATCCTCACCCTGGCGTTCCTGCCCTTTGACGCGTGGATCAGCCTGGATGCCATGTTTCGCACCTTGTCCCGGCTGGCCTTTACCAAGCGCCACCTGCTCGAATGGCAAACCGCCAGCGACGCCCAGTTGGCGGGCGAAGGTGATCTAAAGGGTTACTTCTCCACCATGTGGTCAGCACCGGCCCTGGCCCTCGTCGTCGGCGCGGGCCTTTTTGGCCTGGCCCCGACGCATGCTTATATCGCGGCGCCACTCCTGCTCCTCTGGCTGGCGGCACCGTCGATCGCCTGGTGGATCGGGCGCCCCCTCGATCACCTGCGTCCCGAGTTGCCGCCAGCGCAGATCCGGTTCCTGGAACAACTCGCCCGCCGGACCTGGGCTTATTTCGACACGTTCGTCAATGCCCAGGAGAATTGGCTGCCGCCCGATAACTTCCAGGAGCATCCCGCCGCGGTGATAGCGTCACGGACCTCCCCCACCAATATCGGCATGGCGCTGCTGGGCACCCTGGCGGCGTGGGATTTCGGCTATATCCCCGTGGCTGCATTGTTGCGGCGCATCGATGGGTGTTTCCTCACCCTGCGCAAGTTCGATAGGTATCGCGGGCACTTTTATAACTGGTACGACACCCGGACCCTGGCCGCCCTGAATCCACTTTATATCTCCACGGTCGACAACGGGAACTTTGCGGGGGCGCTGCTGGTGCTCCGCAGCGGGCTGCAGGAGGTGCCCCGCCGCGCCACCAATCCCAAGGTGATAGCCGAAGGAATTCGGACCACCTTCGACATCGTGGCCGAGCACGCTCCGTCCGCCGGTGGGGCGTTGCTGTCCCGGGCCCTGGAGTCGGCCCGCACTACCCTGCGTGCCACCCCTCGGTCGCTCTCGGAATTGCAACGATGGCTCAAGGAACTGCGCGACGCCCTGGCCGCCCTCCCGATGGCCAGCGCGGAAGGCACCGAATTCCAGTGGTGGCGCACCTCCCTTACCCAACAATGCCAGGATCATCTCGATGACCTCAAAATCGTTTCCCCCTGGCTGGACATGCATTCGCAAGTGGGTGCCCCGCGGGAAACGGAATCGGCAGGTTTCCGTTTGTTGCGCGAGGTTTTCTCGGCCCTCGACGAAGGACCCGGCCCCTTGGACGACGCCACCTTGCAAGGCTACGTGGAGAAGGTGCGGAGCGCGATTGGTATGCCTGGCTCCAGTGAACACGAGGAAAAGACCATCGTGGATCTCGCCGCCCGGCTGGAGAGCGCCCTCCAATTGGCCCGCCAACGCTCCAGCGATCTCAACCGCCTGGCCCAACAGTGCCTGGAATTCGCGGAGATGGATTTCACGCTGCTCTATGACACCGAACGAGACCTGTTCTCCATCGGCTATAACGTGGCCACCCACCGCATGGATGGGAGTTTCTACGACCTGCTCGCTTCGGAGGCACGACTCACCAGTTTCGTGGCCATTGCCCTGGGCCAGGTGCCGCAGGAACACTGGTTCACCCTGGGCCGGCTGCTCACCTCCGTGGATGGCGTGCCGGCCCTGATCTCCTGGAGCGGATCGATGTTCGAGTACCTGATGCCGCCGCTCATCATGCCGCAGTATGACCAGACCCTGCTCGATGCGTCCTGCCGGAGCGCGGTGGATCGCCAGATCGCCTACGGGAAACAGACCCACCAGGCCTGGGGAATCTCGGAATCGGGATATAATTTTACAGACGCCCAGTCCAACTACCAATATCGCGCCTTCGGCGTCCCCGGGCTGGGGTTCAAGCGGGGCCTCGCCGAAGACATGGTCATCGCGCCCTATGCCAGCGCCATGGCGCTCATGGTAAAGCCCCATGAGGCGTGCAAGAACCTGGAACGCCTGAAGGACGACGGAGCCCTGGCGCGCTACGGCTTTTATGAGGCTGTGGACCACACGCCGGCACGAGTCCCACCCGGACATAAGTTCGCCTTGGTGCGCTCGTTCATGGCCCATAACGAAGGCATGACCCTGCTCGCCCTGGCGTCCCACCTGCTGGATCGCCCGATGCAACGGCGCTTCCAGGAAAACCCCTTCTTCAAGGCGGTCGAATTACTCCTGCAGGAACGGGTTCCCAAGGACACCACCTACCTGTTCCCGCACGAACTGGAAGCCACCCGCGCGGCGCCTTCCTCATTGGGCGAGGAAAACTCACTCCGGATATTCCGTCTGCCCGACAGCATGGCCCCGGAAGTGCATCTCCTGTCCAACGGGCGATACCACGTCATGATCACCAGCGCGGGCGGCGGCTACAGCCGGTGGAATGGGCACGCGCTTACCCGCTGGCGCGAGGATCCCACACGCGATTGCTGGGGCAGTTTCATCTATTTACGGGACCGGGTGGAGTCACACGCCTGGTCGGCGGCCCACCAACCCTACGCCGAGCCCAGCGAATCGTATGAAGCCATCTTCAGCCAGGGCCGGGCCGAATTCCGGCAACGACGACACGGCATCGACTCCCATACCGAAATCAGCGTTTCGCCGGAAGAGGACGTCGAAGTCAGGCGCATCACCCTGACCAATCGGGGAAACGAGGCGCGGGATATAGAATTGACCAGCTACGCCGAGGTCGTGCTTAGTCCGCAGCCCGCGGACCTGGCCCACCCGGCCTTCAACAAGCTGTTTGTCCAGACCCAGATCCTGCGCGATCAACAGGCGATTCTTTGCTCCCGCCGACCCCGTTCCCGGGGGGAACAGCCGCCGTGGATGGTTCACCTGATGCTGGTCCGGGCCACGGAAGTTGACAGTGTGTCCTTCGAAACGGACCGCGCGAAGTTCCTGGGCCGTGGCCGAAATCCTTCAGCTCCCGAGGCCATGCGTCCCGAAGTGGGAAGCCTTTCCAATACGGAGGGTTCAGTTCTGGATCCTATGGTGGCCATCCGCCGTACCATTCGCCTGGAGCCCAAGCAAACCGGCAGCGTGTTTTTTGTGACCGGGGGAGCGGAGACACGGGAGGCGGCCATGCGGCTGATTGAAAAATATCAGGACCGAGCCTTTGCCGACCGCGTATTCGAACTGGCGTGGACTCACGGCACGGTGACCCTGCGCCACCTCAATGCGACCGAAGCCGAGGCCCAACTCTATGCCCGGCTCGCCAGCCCGCTCCTCTACGCCCAGTCCCAGCGCCGCGCCCCCGCCGCCCTGCTTGCCCGCAATCAACGGAGCCAGCGTTTCTTATGGAGCTTTGGCATATCCGGCGACCTGCCCATCGTGTTACTGCGGGCGACCCAGGCGGAAAACATGGGCTTCATCCGGGAAGTGCTGCAAGCGCATGCCTATTGGCGGCTCAAGGGCCTGACCGTCGACCTGGTCATCATCAACGAAGATAATTCCGTCTATCGCCAGAATATCCACGACCAGATCACGGCGTTGATAGCGGCTGGCATTGGGGCGCAATTGGCAGACAAGCCGGGAGGCGTGTACGTGAGGCGCTACGATCAATTGTCGCCGGAAGATGTCCTGCTCCTCCAGTGTGTGGCTCGGATTGTATTGACGGACGATGGCGGCAGTCTGGCGGAATTCCTGCAGCGGCGCCCCGCCCCGGAACCACCCATGCCCAAGCTGGTGCCTCTGAGAAAGCGCTTTTTCGTCGCCGCCCCGCCGGAAGCCCCACTGGAAGAACTCGCCTTCTTCAATGGCCAGGGCGGTTTTACGGCGGATGGGCGGGAATATATCGTGCGTCTCAACCCGGGGGAAAGCACGCCCGCGCCGTGGTGCAATATCCTGGGCAATCCCCGGTTCGGCACGCAGATATCCGAGAGCGGAGGCGGCTATACGTGGGCCGAGAACTGCCACGAATTCCGCCTCACCACCTGGCACAATGACCCGGTCAGCGACCATTCAGGCGAAGCCCTCTACCTGCGGGACGAACACACCGGCCGTTTTTGGTCACTGACCCCGCTGCCCGCGCCAGGAACCGCTTCTTATACCGTGCGCCACGGGATGGGCTACTCCGTGTATGAACACGTCGAGGACGGAATCCGGACTGAATTGTGGGTGTACGTGGCCATTGATTCTCCGGTGAAGTTCCTGCGCCTGATTGTGCAAAACCAGTCCGACCGGGCGCGATCCCTGACGGTGACCTCCTATTGGGAATGGGTGCTGGGTGAGCATCGCCGCCGGAATCTCATGCACATTGCGCCTGAATTCGATGTCCGGCAGGGGGCGATGCTCATACGAAACCCCTATAACAACGACTTTGGCGACCGGGTGGCTTTCGCGGCCGCCAGTGAATCCCTGCGCTCCTGGACCACCGATCGCACCGAATTCATCGGCCGCAACCGTACCATGGCCAATCCGATGGGGCTCTCGCGGAACCGCCTGTCGGGCCGGGTGTCCCATGGACTCGATCCGTGCACGGTCCTGCAACTGGGCCTGGAACTGGCACCGTTGGCACAGCAAGAATGCGTCTTCAGGATGGGCGCCGCACGCGATCGCAACGAAGCAAACCAGTTGCTCCAGAAATACAAATCGACGACCGCCGCGTACGAGGCGCTCCAAGGAGTCTGGTCCTATTGGAATCGAACCTTGGGGGCGGTGCAGGTTGATTGTCCGGATCCAGCGGTAAATGTCTTGGTCAACGGTTGGCTGCTCTATCAAACTATCTCGTGCCGACTCTGGGCTCGCACCGGGTTCTATCAATCCGGCGGCGCCTACGGCTTCCGGGATCAATTGCAGGACGCGATGGCGGTGGTCCATAGCCGGCCCGAATTACTCCGGGAACAAATGATACGGGCAGCGGCCCATCAATTCCTGGAAGGGGATGTCCAGCACTGGTGGCACCCCCCGGCAGACCGGGGAGTACGAACCCATTTCTCCGACGACTACCTGTGGTTGCCCTATGCCGTCTGCCGCTACGTGGAAACGACCGGCGACACCGGGGTGTTGGAGGAGAATATCCCTTATATCACGGGCCGACCCCTCCGGCCGGAGGAGGAATCCTATTACGACATGCCCCATCCAGCGGGACAATCGGGCACGCTCTATGACCATTGCGTGAAGGCAATCCGTTACGGATTAAAGTTCGGTGAGCATGGCTTGCCTCTGATCGGGTGTGGCGATTGGAACGACGGCATGAACCTGGTCGGGGAGCACGGAAAGGGCGAAAGCGTGTGGCTGGCCTTTTTCCTCTTTGGCTTGCTGAAGCAATTCGGCCCCCTGGCGCGAAAACGCAATGACCTCGCGATCGGAGATTTGTGCGAGGAGCAGGCGGGCCTGCTTAGGCAGCATGTCGAGCAACACTCCTGGGACGGGCGTTGGTACCATCGGGCCTACTTCGACAACGGACAGCCCTTGGGCTCGTCTGCCAATCCCGAATGCCAGATCGACGCGTTGCCCCAGGCCTGGGCCGTGCTTTCCGGCCTGGCCGATCCCGACCGCTGCCGCACCGCGATGGAAGCGGTGGCGCACCGGTTGGTACGCCGGGACGCCAAGCTCATCCAACTGTTCGATCCCCCCTTCGACAAATCGGACCTGGAGCCCGGCTATATCAAGGGATACGTGCCCGGGGTGCGGGAGAACGGCGGCCAGTACACCCATGCCGCCATCTGGACCGTCATGGCCTTCGCGGCCATGGGCGATGCCAATCGGGCGTGGGAACTGCTCGATCTCATCAATCCCGTACGGCACGCGGCCACTCCCCAAGACGCCGCTCGGTACAAGGTGGAGCCCTACGTGATGGCGGCCGATATCTATAGCGTCGAACCGCACACCGGTCGCGGCGGCTGGACCTGGTACACCGGTTCGGCGGGCTGGATGTACCGGCTGATCCTGGAATCGCTGCTCGGGGTGCGACTGCAAGCCCAGGCCCTCACGTTCGAACCTTGCCTTCGATCCGAATGGAAATCGTTCAAGCTGGACTATCGCTTTCGCCAAACGTCCTATCGGATTACCCTGAACAACCTTTCCGGCACGTGGAAGGGCACGAGGCGCATCGTTCAGGACGGAATCCCGCTGGAAAATGGAACCCTGCTGCCCTTGGTCGATGACCGCAAGGAACACGTAGTCGAGGTGTCCTTTGTTTAGGGCGGATATTCTCGCATTTCGGGCCGAGACGGGCGCAGGTTAGGTCCTTATGTGGCATCTTTCGACACCTTGGTGGGAACTCGTGCTCCGGGCGACGGTGATCTATTTCCTGCTGTTGATCCTGCTGCGCGTCACCGGCAAACGCCAGGTGGGACAGATGTCACCCTTCGATGTCGTCCTGCTGCTAATCCTCAGCAATGCCGTACAGAACGCCATGAACGCCGGGGACGAATCGCTAACCGGCGGAGTTATCATGGCGGTCACACTGGTGGTCCTGAATTATATCGTGAGTTTCATAGCCTTTCGCAGCAGGCTTTTTGAGAAGCTGATAGAAGGCGAACCGCAAATCCTCATCCGCAATGGAGAGATCTTCAAGAACGTCTGCATACGGTGCCAGATCACGCCCCTCGAATTGGAGACGGCCATCCGAAACGGAGGATGCGAATCGGTGGGAGAAGTGCAGCTCGCGGTCCTGGAGAATACGGGCAAGGTCTCGGTCATCCGGCGCAAGGAGTAAATGCGCCGGATTTGGCGGAATTAGCACTCATCAAAACCGCAGCGGAAGGAAGATGGACTCACACAGAGAACGGGCCACTACTGAAGAGGTGCTTTGCGCCAGTGAACCGCATAGATCGAAGCCAGTTTGAGTGCTGAGGCAGGTCGAAAATATGCGCTCTTATGGCGTTTTTCGTGATTTGACGTCTTCGGATACAACTGTCTCTATCTGAATTATTTACGCGATTGGTTCATTGGTAGGCGCGGAGACGCGGAGAAAAAACAGGACCCAGAATACGAATCTTCCGCATCCACTCTCGGGACGCGGAAACCCGCCGCCTGCCTATCGGGTCTTGGCGGTGCCGCGGGATGCCCGCGGGGCTTGCCGCCGGGCTTCGGTATGGCGAATCGCACCGCGAACATCCCGTACTGCAACGTGGGACACTTCATTTCGTGGGTGCGATGGATAGGGATGGTCGCCGTTAGGCAAACCGGGAAATTCCGCGGCATCAGGCGTGGGATCTGCACCGGCATCGTCCAGGTCCGCCTGGGAGCGCAAGGCCGCCTCCGCCGCCAGCCAGTCGTCCAGCTCATTCCCCGGTCGGCGGTCGCGCTTCAAGTAGAGCATATAGGCCGCAGTGGCGATCTCAGCGTGGGTAGGATTGGAACTCATATCGATTTCAAATTCGTTGTCTTTCGTACTCGACCAGGGAGAGGGGTGGACAGCCGGACACTGCAGGTGCACCCGGTTCCCTCGGCGCAACCGAGGCAACAATAAAGCGTCCCGTTGACTTCAACGCTTCCGGAAGGCCACTCACTGCGAGGCATGCCGCAAGCAGGACACACCTCTTCAATCCTGCCCCTGTTTCTTTTTCCTAATTTTTCCATAAGGCCAAGGGCACCGATTGTGAATTGGGCGAATCCCGGGGGGGCGGGATTATTTTCCCTTAACAGTAATGTTGTTCTTCACTTCCTTGACCCCGGTGACTTTTTCGGCGACGTCACCGGCCTTTTTCCGCAATTCCTCGGTATTGACGAAGCCACTCAGTTGAACCGTGCCGCGAAAAGCAGTCACGTTGACGTCGTCAAACTTGTAATCCGGGTTATCACTCAAGGCGCTCTTGACGTGCGAACCAAGAAGTTTGTCGTCGATGTATTCACCGGTGCTGCGATTATATTGGTCCCCGGCGCAACCGCTCAAGGTCGCGGTGGCTACCGCCAGGCTCAGGGAAGAAAGCACGCCCAAAAGTGTGCATGAATTCCAAATCTTCATGGGACACGTAGAGCGGGGATTGTGCCGTTTTGCGCCGGAGGCAGTGGTTGACGCAAGGCCTTGATATTCAAGGAATCCGGGCTTGAACGTGCGGGTGCAACGCTTCGGTGTCGCTACTTTCGCAGGATTCACCGGGCTAAATGCAAGACCCGGGCCTTGGTCGATGGAGAAGAAGGCGAATTCCGAGTAGTGCTTCGGCGAAGAATCCACTGTCGGGGGGTGCCGCACTCCAACGGCACCACCCTGGCGGGGAATGCCCAGGCAATACCTGGCTTCGGTCCCGACGGGCCGGATGGCTTCCCCCAGGTCCACGACGCCCATGCGTCGATGGTACCGACTACCATGGCAACGCCTCCGGAGAATATCCGTTTCTATATAACAAAAGGCCGGGTGGCGTCGATGCGCAGCGATTCCACAAAGTTCGGCCGGAAGGCGATCTATCCGAAGTGGATCCACAATCATCGGTACCACGGGCTGGGATATTGGCAGGGAAGCTTCGCGAGCCCTGCGATCAGCCCTTTTCCGATCCGATATAAGACAAAAGGAATGAGGGGCCGGCACACTGGCCGGGCTTCTTTGTTTTGCGACAGGATTGCGAGGGAGTCGTGGAATTTTTCTTAAAAGTGCGAACACTCCCTGTTTTTATGAAAAAGAACGGGCCAGTACGAAACTTGGCATCGCTTTCGTGCGATAGGCCGCATTCTGCCGCATTCAATAATCCGGCAAAAACGGCCTTTTCAGGCCGATTCCGCTTTCCTTTTTCCAATACCTGTGTATCACTTCAACTGCGTGCCAACCTCAGGTGTCCGCAGCCTTCCCCCGAGGCTTTGGGCAATACTCATCCTCTTCCTCGCGCAGGCCTATAAGGCCTTCGCAGCGCTCGACGTGGACGTCCCGTCAGTGGATGACGGCCATTATACCGGACTGGTGATCGCGTCGGATTTGGACAATCCGGCGGCCGAGTACAACCGTCATTATATTGGCGCTGCCGCTTCGGTGCATTTTGTCAACCGGGGTAACGCCTCCGAAACGGACGTGTTTGCCTTTGGCTTCCAACTGGTCGACCGGGGAGGCCACGTGGTGGCTCTCGCGGGGTATCCGGGAGGGACCCGGTACGTGACGAACAGCATCACAGTGGCTGCCGGGAGTCCCGGGGATTTGACGAAGGTCATTTCCGCTTCAATCATACCCGCAGAGATTCTCGACTATCAGCTTTCTTATCATGTTGCGATCATCGTCTACGCGCTGGATTCCCGCGGCCAATCGACTGAAATCACGCGACTGGCCGGGCCTTCGCATCGGTACATGCATTTTCCCAGCCGGTTGAGCGGCGATCCGGAGGTCAACGTCCACGGCGACATAGTTTCCGTGACCCCGGGTCAGCGGTACATGGTGGCCTCAATCCCTGGGAAGGACCAGTTTACCGCCACCGTCGATTGCCTCTTTCATCGCTACGATGGCTACAACAGCGCCCCGATTACCACCGCCGTGGCGTGGCGTCTCAAATTGACGATGCGCGACGCCACGACCTTCGTACAAATCCCACTCGCGCAGGATACTTTTACCTTTACCAATGGGATTACGACCTATGCACCAGGAGACCCTAATACACCCGCACTCGGGCCTTTTCAACGCACCCTGGCCTTTTCCCCGATGCCTGGAGCCTCGGTTCCCCCGGGTTCTGACTATGTACTCACAGCTACCCTAAACCACGATGAGACGCCGGGTAACGTCCGAAACGATGACGCCTTCTCCTCAACGGCCGGACCCTTCCTGCGCTTTACCGGAGAGTTGGATTTCGGGCCCATTCGCGCGACGCTGCACCAGCTCGGAAACGTACCCGTCCGCGGCACGGCGGGTGCGGGATTCGTCAATACTTCCCTGACGGTACCGACAGCAGGCGGTGAGTTTATCGCCAATCCAGGGCTGACGTTTGGCGATGGCTCTTCCTTGGCAGTGCATTTGCGCGCCGACGGCGTGGCAACCCTCGCAAGCGGCACCGTGGGACTAAACAACACAGGAACCACCACCGGAACCGTCAATGGCGTGCGTTACCGCCGCAGCAACGTGACCCTGACACCCACGGGTGGGACCGCAAATTTCTTCACTTATATGCCCACCGGCTTTGGCATCAGTGTGGGAGCGGCAAAACGGAAGCTGTTGAATGGCGGGGTGTTCAACGGGTATCCCCTGGCCGACGGGCTGGTGCCCGCCGATTCGCCCACCGTGAACCAGAATCTCTGGGGAGCAGAAGAAACGAAGCCGTTTTGGTTCGAGGCCAGCGCCATCACCTGGCAAGTCAGCCAGGGTCGATTCCTTTTCACGACCACCGGCAACGTGAAGTACGTGCGCGCCGATCAGCTGACCGAGCTGGCGCAGATCCCGGAAAATCTAACGCAGGAACGGGTTTATATCTCCAACGACGGGCATTTTGCGTTCGTAAAAGAAATTGTGGGGAACATCCTCGTGCGCGCCGGGCCAGGCGGTGTCGCATTAATGAGCGGCGAGGTTCATTTTGGCCCCGGGCTGGTGCTGCCTCACTTCCCGTTCGGCGGAGTCCTGGGATTTGGATCGGGTGTCGGCAAGTTTGCGGACGATGTATTTGTGCCAGGGCAATGCCCCTTCGACGGTGCGTCCACGTCGGGCGTTAACTATCGACGGGACGGCTCGGACTCTCCCCAGTGCCCGGGTGGCACCGATCTCACGCCCGCCCTCCTCAGTCCCGACAACCATCGCCTCCAACTGACTGGGGACGGTGGCTTGACGGCGGCGGGAGCGGTCGTACCGCTGAATCCGGGCATCCCACTGCGATGGGGGCTTTTCCTGTCCGGGGGACAAACGAATCATAATTACGCGCACCAAACCGACCCCTTCCTGCGCAGCACGATTCACATGCCGGGCATCGCGTTGCGGGGCAGCGACTCGATCTTGGATGGAGTGGACCGGCCCGGAACACTGCTCCTTTCCGGGGTGAACGCCACCAACGGCGCCGTTACCGAACGCCCGGGAACGGCCGCCTACGACGTGGGCCTCGCTGATTATCCCGGCATGAATTTCCGGCCCGGCACCGGTGGAAACTTTTCGGGCTACGCCCGGCTGGCCGGTTCCAGCAGCGTGCCGTTTCCCTTGACTGCCCGCAGCAAATACTACGTGCGGCTTTCCGGCGTCAGCGGCATTCACGAAGCGGCCAGCTTCAGCCACGCGATCACCCTGTCGGGTTACCCCTTTACCTTCAGCAGTTTTGGGCTGGCATTCCTTTCATCCCAGCCGGTGGCTTCACGCACCGACGGCCAGATGTCGGTACCCAAACCTTCCGGTTTCACGTTGCCATTCACCGAACTCTCCTTCACCGGCAACGGCGGCCTCGGGGCCATGGGGCTTCCCGCCAACGCCGTAACCCAACCTTTCCGCCTGGATTACTGGCGCCTGGATTTTCAACCGCTTGTGGTGAAATTCGACCGTTCCGATTCCCTCGCCTGCGACCCGGGAAATGGCTTCCTGTCGATCGGGTTGACGGCGGCACTCCCCCAGCTTGGCACCAGCTTGACCGGAACACTGGGATTCAAGGGCAACGGGCAGATCGTTACGGCGGCGGACGGGTCGCTGCCTGAGCCCTATGATGGGCGTTTCCGCCTTCCTTCCATCCTAAAGATTCGCGGTCCGGCGAGCGAGGGCAGCTACTCGCTGGTGCCGGTCAATGACGCCTATCTTAACACCCAGTCGGAGCCGGGCGCGCCCGCCAACGGTTTTGTCAATATTGCGGGTCGCCTCGATATCCCGTTCTTCGACGACCTGCAAGTGCACCTGCAGACGGAGGGCACCAACGATTTATACTACGCCATGGGCGGCTGGCCCGACCAGGGATTTGGCACGGCCACGGATAATTATTTCACCAAACCCCGGTTCGATCCGGGCAACCGTGGATTTCCCACTGATACAACCCTGGCCGCCTATCGCGGCAGCGCCTCGTCGGATTCGGCGTCGTATCGGCCGCGGGCGCGGCATTTCTGGCTGGACGTGGTTCATTTTGACCTGCCGCTACGGTGGTCGCCTTCAGGACGCACCTTTGCTTCGGTGGCACCGTCAACCTCTGACCTCCTGGTGCTAACGGCCAACCATCAAATCGATTACCTGGGTTCCAAGCGGGCCGAATTGACTTTTGGCGCAGAAATCACCGGACTCCCAAAAATCGACCTCGCTGGAATAGCCGAATCCAAGCTCCAGTCGGCCTTCAGCGGGGTGCTGGACGCGAGCAAGCTGACCGGCGGCTTGGACTCCATGGACACGATCCTGAACGCCCAAGTGAGCGGTTTGTTCTCCCCGGTTCTCGACGTAAAAATCCAACCCATTGTAGAGAACCTCTACAACGCCCTGGCGAGTGGGTTCAACCCGGTGACACTCCAGTGGAAGTCCGACCCGGGAGCAATTATTGCGGATTATGCGATGGGAGGTGCGTTGTCAGGTCAGGCTAATTTCCGCGCCCGTTTCGATTCCCTGATCGGGTCGGTGCCAAACGACGGTGGGTTGTTGGGCCAATTGGATGGCAGCCTCGCCTCCGCGCTGGATGCGGTAACCCAGATTAACTCCCTACTCGCGAAAGATCCCAATGGCAACCGGCTTCTCTGCACCAAACTGGCCCGCCAACTGGTAGGCACGCTGGCTCCGCAGTTCCTGGGAGAGGTCGGCGACGGAGTCCTAAATCCGCTATTTGCCAAGGTGGATCCCACCTTGACGGAGTTGGCCCAGACACTGGGAGACCTGCAGGGAGCACTGTCTACGGCGAGAAACGGGCTCAAGGCGGGCGGCGGTTGGAGTGCCGATCTCAACTCCCTCATCTCCAATTCGGGCGCAGCCGAGTTGGACGGCGTAGCCCAGCAAATCAGCGACGACGTTGCCTCCTATTTTGATACGTTCCAGGCGGGGGTGGACAACCCGTTTGCCGCTGGAAATGCGGCTACCGTGAAAGCCGCCATACGGCAGAAGATCGAGGATCGGCTCTTTGCCGCGACACTCTTCCAACCCGTCCAGGCATCCCTCAACCAGCACTTATACGAACTCGACGGCTCCTTGCGGGCGGCCTTCGACTCGGTGATGCAGCAACTGAACAACACGATTCGCTCGGCACTTTCGGAGGCCTTGAACCTGGGGTCGGATAGTTTTTCTCCGCTGGGCGGAGGCGGTTTTGGCGGCACCATGCAAGCCGCCCGGGTGGCGGGCTACGCCCACCTCAACGGCGATTCCCTCACCGAACTGCGGCTGGACCTCCACGCCAATCTTTCGGTGCCGGACGACATGAAGCTGGACGTTTACCTGCGGGTTCGTTCGTTGGATTCCGAGGGACAAGGGGCCGGTTGCGTGCCCGCGGGGCAAAAGCTGACCGAAATTACCCTGGGGGCGGACAAGGCCAATCTGGATTGGATATCACCCGGGCTGGTAGCTTCTGCCAGCGGGAAATTTGTGCTGCAAAACAGCGCTGGCGGCGTGGTTCCCGCCGGTTTCGGCGCCAGCTTCCAACTGGACGGCCCGCTGGAGTTGGGCTCGCTCACGATCACCAAACTGGACGCGGGAATGGCATTCGGTGCGACCGATAATTATTTCTGCGGCGCAGCCGGAGTGGACGTCAATGGCTGGGGCGGCAGCGGCGGGGTGTTCTTCGGGCGCAGTTGCACCTTGGAACCCATCCAACTTATCGATCCGCAGGTGGCGGGGGTGGTGGCGCCGCTGCTGAACGGACAGCCCTTCGCCGGTGCGTGGTTCTATGGCGACGCCCATATTCCCGTGCTGGAGGCCTTGTTGGGAATTCCAGCCACGTGTTTCCTGAACGTCGAAGCAGGCCTCGGCATGGGGGTGGGCTACCTGCGGGGGAACGACCAGAATATCTTCCTGGGCAAAGCACATATGTCCCTCGAAGGCGAAGTTCTTTGCCTGCTCGATGTTTCGGGCTCCGTGGACATGGTGGGCGCGGGCAGTTCGGATGGATTGAACCTTAGCGGCGTAGGTGAGGTGACGGGCGAGATTGGGATTTGCCCGTTCTGCAAGGACTTCAGCAAGAGCATTGGGGTCAGCTACGCCAACGGGGGATGGAGTGTGGATTTCTAAGCGCATGAACCGCCAACGACTCATCTTAATCTGGTTTACGTGGCTGCTGGCGTGGCCCATGGGGAAAGCCAGGGTCCTCGGCCAGGCGGCCCTCGTGCCCGAGAACTCAGGCGGACTCGCTTCCGCCGTCTTTACCTTGGGAACGGTCACCCGCGACGCGACCGGGCACGACTGGGCTTATCTCGTTTTCCAACCCACCGACGACGCCCTGATGGCGGGCAAGCAACTGGCGATATATGCCAAGCCAGGCGATGCCGATTCGACCAGCCCGCTGGAGAAACGATCGGTGGTATTGGCCACCGGCGATCCGGCGGCGATTGGCCCGATGCTTGATCGCGCCCACCAGCTGGGAGACAACCTGGATTTATTAAAAATACGCCTGACGGCGGCTTTCACCAATCCCGCCCCGGCTCCATCAGCGTCGCTGGCGGATCGCCTGTCCCTGGCCATTCGCAGCGCGGCCACGAATCCGCCGCAAGCTTCAATCCTGGCACTGCTAGGACGCGTTCACCCGGCCGTCAACCTTGTGTTTGGGCGCGGCTACGCCCAAATGATCGGTCCGGGGAAAATAACTTTCGAAGTGCGTGAGTTGGATCCCCTTTCGGGCCAGGAGACCCGCGTCCTGGGCCGCGTAACGGTCGAGGCGGGCAAACCCGTGGTCCTGCCCGCACCCTCGTCTCCAGTACAGGTGCCAGAGATAACGGCCCGGGGGAATCTGAATGCCCAACTACGCTGGGCCACGCCGGTGGAACTGCGCCGCCTATCACTGCTGGTCCACGGATATAATCTCTGGCGCTTGCCGCGCGCGGTGGCCATCGCCGCGGGGTTCGTCGCCAATCCCCCATCGTTCCAACAGCTTATAGCGAACCAGGCGACGGTGCGTGTCAATGACCTGCCCATCATTCCCGGAAAGCAGTTCTTCTCCGACGCCGAGGCGTTGAATTTTGCCGCGGACGCCGCCACGGTTTTCGTCGACGACGACAACCACTGGAAGCAACCCCAGCAACCCGGCTTCAAGAATGGCGATACCTTCTATTATTTCGTGACCGCGCGTGACCTGCTGGGTCGTGACGGCTTCGTCTCACGCGGCACCGAGGTGGTCCTGTGCGACCGCCTCCCGCCACCGGCCCCATCTTATCTCCACGTGGAGAACGTTTTCTCGAGTGCCAGCGACAAGCTGCAACGGCTGCGGCTGACCTGGCCCCGGGCCGCTCTTCCGGCAGCGGGCGGCAATTCGATCTCGGGTTATCGCGTCTACCGCTGGTCGGATCCGGGAGAAATGTCCACCCTGGCGCGGAATCCCACCAACAACCTGGTCGCCGAGATCAGCGCCTCCCCGGTTTCGTCAACATATACTTATTTGGATGACGGGGTGGGAGCTCCCAGCGGGCTGGCGAACCCGAACCAGACTTTTTGGTATTCCATACGTTCGGTCGACGCTGGCGCGTGCGGCCCCAATCTATCTCCCAACGGGCCCACGGCTTTCGGCGTCATCCGCGACTTCACCGGGCCACGTCCGCCATCGGGCGCCATCTCTGGAGCCTGCTGCGTGCCACAGGTGTCGGCCGCGGGGCAGACCAATATTCCCATCAGCAATCTTGCGCTTTACGCAGACCTGAGCCGCTATCTGCTGGTGTGCCGCCGTTCCAGCCCACATATCGTGTGGGCTGAGTTTTCGGTGACCTCCTCCCAAGGGACCAACAGCCTGGGCCGCTATTGGTTTCTCTCCGCCGGTGACACTGTTTATACACCGGAGCTTCCCATTCCCACCGCCATTACCTTCGACCGGGACTTCGGGTTCTTTTGCCGGGTGGGGAGCGACACGGGACTCGTCACCACCAACGCCTTTCTCCATGGCCAGGCGGTCGATCCCAAAAACATCGGCACCCTTGGCTTCCGCGCCTCGGTCGACTGCCAAACCAGCGGCGACTGCGAGGTACACCTGGGCCAGGCGACGCCGGGCGGGCCCAACTCGCCGATCGGCATAAGCATCTCCCTCATGAGCGGCACCCGCGAATACCGCCTGTATCGGCGGGTTGACGACGGCCCCTTGACCCTCATCAAGCAAGGCGAGGCAAATTTTGATACCGTGAAGCAAATCGATATCTCCGACCTGGAAATGCCGGCGGCGTCGGGTGTCGTCTGCTACTTCGGGCAACTGTTGGACGAACATGGCAATGCCAGTCCGCTGGCGCAGTTGGGCGATTGCATCACCGTCGCCAAGCCACCGCCCCAGCCGATGCTCGCGCCGCTCGAACCCTTCGTGAGTGGCGGGCAGCCACATCTGCGCATCCGCTGGTTCTGCCCGGTGGCGGGCGTGGAGCGTTTCCGGGTGTGGCTTTCGGACGACGAAAACAAGTTTCCCAACAAATTGGTGGCCGAATTGGGGGCTGAGGAGAGCGGCGCCAGCAGCGCCACAGTCGATATCGATGGGAAAAGCCAGCCACTGAATTTCGCCACCTATCTTAGTCCGCAGCCGGGCCCGATGTTTGGCAATGGGGCAGAGTTCATTATTACGCCGGTGATGCCGGAAAACCACACCTGGACGGTGTTCGTGACGGCCATCGGCAAAGGCGGCCTCCAAAGCCCCCCCAGCAACACGGGACGGGTAACCTGGAATAGTGCCGCTGCCGATACTGGCCCGGCCGTACCGTGGCCTGCACGGCCACTTCCACCCAGCCAGAAGACGGCGATTTTCGAAGGCTTCCTGGTCGCAAGCCAGTTGCCCACCAACGTCTTTGATGGCATCGGCATCCAGGTGGGCATTGTGCCGACCGATTTCCAGGTGCAGGTGGATTTCAAGGTCAGCGACAACCTCGACCTCCAGACCGGCTTGCCCAACGTGCTCCTCGGCACGGCCAAACTTGACGACATTTTCCTGCGCGACCTGAACCAGGTGCCGCTGAATAATTTCGTGATCTATCGCATCCAGAGCCCGAGCGCAACGTTCCCAACGATTTCCGGAGACATGATTCAGGTGACCCCGTTGATCTCCCGACTGAGATCGCAGCCCGCAACCCTGCCGGTGCCCGACAAGAAAATAACCTATCTCAACGCCAGCCCCGGCGACCCAGCAACGCAGATCGTGGACCCTTTCCTCAAAATTGTCTATCTTTCGGTCCTCGGGCCGGCCTCGCTGGTGGCACTGGACACACAGCCGGTCATTCAGGAAGCCGCTTATACTTATCTAATTGTCAGGCTGGACGACCGCGGCGAGATCCGCGACGTCATCCCGGCCGGCCCCGTGGAGGTCAAATGAAAGCATCGACGAAATCCCTGTGGCTGGCCGGCGCACTCCTGGCCTGGGGCGCCGAGACCGGAGCGGCACCATTCACCTACGAAACGGAAGCGGAATTTCAACTTTCGGCGGACCTGGACGGCGACGGCGTGGACGACGCGGTCATCGTAGATCGGGCTACCGGGCTGGTTCGGGTGGGATACACTTCCCCCGGCAGCGGTACATTGAACTCCGCCGACTTGGTGTCCTGGGTGGAGGCGCGGGATTCCGGGGTCGAAAATGTGGAGAGTGTCAGCGCGGGAGTCTTTGGCGCGAGCGGCCCCAGTTCCCTGGCGTTGGCGGGACGCAGTGCCAACCGGATCAATATCCTGAGCCTGCCAGCCACGTCAGCCACACCCATTCCGCAACCGGCCTTCGTGCCAGGTGTCGGGCCAAACCTGGTAATTGCGGCGGATATAGGTGGAACCGGCAACACCACGGGCGCCGACTTGATAGTGGGCACGGCGGAGAATGGCCCCCCGTCAGCGCAGCGGTTGGCCTTTGTGCGGCGCTCCGGCGGCAGTTTTTCGGACCTATTCGAAGCGCCTTTGAATGGTCCGGTTCACGCAGGCAACGTTGTTTCATTAAACAAATTAGGCACGGCGGACATGCCAGCATGGATGGCGGAAGGTCCGGCGTTCGATGCCTTGGTGGTCATCAACGCCAGCAGCGGCACGAACCTCCCGTTCCTGAACGTCCGGGTGGCGGCGGGCTCGCGGTATATTCACGGCCCGTTTGGCACGAATACCTATTCCCAATTTCTGGTTTGGGTGCCAGGGGACACGCGACTATTCGTGGAACCCGTGGTCCAAATTGCGGGACGCTACGAGTTTGGCCGGGAGACGGCTTATTCGCTGGATACGGACATCGAAACGGTCTTCCCCCTGGGCGGCCCAACACCCAGCCAATTGCTTGCCATCGTGCGGGGCGGCACCCAGGCCCGGATTTATGGCTATGATGGCAGTGGGGCTCCCGTACTTTTGCAGACTATCCCGGCTGCGCCTGGTGAACGTTTCACGGGGGCCTGGCCTCGGGGGGGCTTTTTTGATTTGTATCGGGGTGGTGTGGAGGGCCGCTCGGCGCGGCTAGATCACTACCGTTCTGTCCATGGTGGCGCGGTCAAAACGGGCTCGGACAACCTGCCTCCTGTTTCCGCCGCCCGGGCCGTGGCAAATTTGTTCTTATTCCACGCGGAACCCTTCGTTTCCCGCACGCCGGGCCTGGTACAGACACTCCGCGCGCCCGATTGGTCCCGGTCAGCCGCCCTGAGCGGAGCGCCGCAGTCATTGATTGTGACCCGGGAACTCTATAGCGCCGGAACCACCGGGCTCAATCATCCGACGGATCAAAGCATTGCGGGCGTGAATACCAACGCCTCCTTCGCGATGCCCAATCAAATCCGTCCAGATATATCGGTGGCCAGCTTTGAAATTGCCGCCGGGGATGAAATCGTGGACGTCCGCATCGATCCGCCCGGCGGGGTGTTCGACAACCCGGTCGTGGCGCGTTTCCAGGCCAGTCCCAACACGGCCACAATCTACTATCGGATTGGCGCGACGAATGGATGGCATTTCGCATCACCTTCCCTGGCCATTAACAGCACTTCCTCGGTTGAATTCTACGCGCGTTTATTGGGAGCGGGCGATCGCAAATCCCGCATACATACGGCCAATTTTGTCATTTCAAAGATTGCCCACCCGCCGGTCCCGCTCGGTATCACCGACCTCAACGGCAATCTTTTGAGCGACGATTGGGAACATCTGTTCCTGGGCCACGAAGTGGGAAACGCGTTGTCCGATTCCTTTGGTAACGGGGTCAGCGACCTGCAGTCCTTTCTCTTCGGGCATGATCCATCGAATCCAGCTTCCGTCCCTCCCGTTAAGGTGGATCTGACCCCTCCTTCAATCCTGCTTTCCTCCGCCGACGCCAACGGTCTGCATTTGGAATTCTCCTACCCAGCGGGATACACCTCACAATTTCAATTTACCTTGATGGCGGCCAGCAGTCCGTCGGGTCCTTTCAGCCCGGCATCGGCGCCGTTGGTTCCCGACGCGGATAACGTCTTTCGCACGACCATACAACCCGGCCGGAGTGCGACTGGATTTTATATCGTGTCACAGGAACTGCGCTAGAGCTGGCTTCGATAGCTTTGCAGCCCTGTTAGGCTGTGGTATTATTTCCCAACCCAACCCGTCCAATCCAGCGAGAAGGTCCCAGCCACAGGGTGGTAGGTGACGCGTTTTGAATAGATTTGCGCGAGCATGCTTGATGAGCCTAGAGAGCGCGGGCAGGGGCAATTCCAGTTCCAAGGCAATTGACATTGCGGACCTCGCCGACAAGACTCCCGGGCAATTCGACCGTGTGGTGTTCCAGTCCCCTAACCCGTAAGCGAACCCACCAGAACATGCTACCATGAGCGAAGCTGGAATTGAGGCCATGAACGTCTTTGGCGGGACGGCCTATCTCGATGTCTTGGAGTTGGCCCGCCACCGCCAACTGGACCTGAAGCGTTTCGACAATCTCCTGATGAAAGAGAAGTCGGTTGCGCTACCCTACGAGGACCCGGTTAGCTACGCCGTCAATGCCGCGAAGCCTCTGGTGGACGCGTTGCCGGAAGCCGAAAAGAACCGGATCGAGCTGCTGATAACCTGCACTGAGTCCGGAATCGATTTCGGCAAATCCCTCAGCACGTATATTCACCACTACCTCGGCCTGAGCCGCAACTGCCGGTTATTCGAGATCAAGCAAGCGTGTTATTCCGGGACGGCGGGCTTCCAAATGGCGGTCAGTTTTATCCTTTCGCAAGCCTCACCGGGAGCGAAGGCACTGGTCATCGCGACCGATCTGTCGCGTTTCATGGTGGCGGATGCCGGAGAGGCGCTCACGGCAGACTGGTCCTTTGCCGAACCGAGCGGCGGAGCGGGCGCGGTGGCCATGCTGATCGGCGACCGGCCCCAGGTTTTTCAGGTGGATGTCGGGGCCAATGGTTATCACGGCTACGAGGTCATGGATACCTGTCGGCCCGCACCGGACGCAGAGGCCGGGGACTCTGACCTTTCGCTGCTGTCGTATCTCGATTGCTGCGAACAGAGCTTCGTCGAATACCAGAAACGCGTGGAAGGCGCGGATTACCGTGAAGCCTTCCAATATCTGAGCTTCCACACGCCGTTTGGCGGCATGGTCAAAGGGGCCCATCGCACGATGATGCGGAAGATGGCCAAGGCCCAACCTGCTGAGATTGAGGAGGATTTTCAACGTCGTGTGGTCCCTGGGCTGCGCTATTGCCAACGGGTCGGCAATATCATGGGTGGCACGGTTTTTCTCTCGCTCGCCAGCACGATCGACAACGCAACCATAGACGCACCTCGCCGGGTAGGGTGTTTCTCCTACGGGTCCGGCTGTTGCTCCGAATTCTTCAGCGGGATTATATCCCCGGAGGGACAGCGGCTTCAGCGGGCGTTTCGCATCGACAGCGGGCTCAGCCAGCGTCGGAAACTCTCAATGACCGAGTATGACGCACTGTTGGTGGCGAGCACGTCGGTCAAATTCGGGACCCGCAACGTCAAATTGGATCGTCCGGGGACGGCCGGCTCGGCGTCCCGCCAGGATGGGAGAAAACTGTTGTTTCTCTCGGATATCCACGAATACCACCGGACCTACGAGTGGGCCTGATCACGCACTTTCATGGAACCTTACCAGGCCATTCGGTTGCGGTTTGAGGAACCGATCTGCCACATAACTTTTAATCGGCCGGAAGCCAAAAACACCATCACCGCCCGGCTCATTGAGGAGTGCCATCATGCCCTCCGGACGTACGGGGAGAAAGCCACGGTGGTGGTCCTGGAGGGTTCGCCGGAGGTTTTCTGTTTCGGAGCCGATTTTGCATCGATGCGGCAGGCGGCGGCCACTGGCGGCAGTTTCGAGCCCGAAGGTCCGGGACCACTCTACGACCTTTGGCTTCAATTGGCGACCGGTCCTTATATTACCGTGGCCCATGTGCGGGGGGCGGCCAACGCAGGGGGCGTGGGATTCGTGGCTGCCAGCGACATCGTGGTGGCGGATGCCACGGCACGTTTCAGCCTTTCCGAGATGATCTTTGGCGTCCTGCCCGCCTGCGTCCTGCCATTTTTGATCCGGCGCATCGGCTATCAGAGGGCGAACTATATGACCCTGATGACCCAGCCCATCGGCGTGGAGCAGGCGGCCCACTGGGGCTTGGTGGATGCCCATGAACCGGACAGCCAGACACTCCTCCGCAAACACCTGCTTCGCCTGCGACGCCTCTCGAAACCGGCGGTGGCCCGCTATAAGCGGTACAACGGGGAATTAGCGGGCTTCCTCCGGCAATGGCGGGGAACGGCGCTGGCGGCCAACGTGGACGCTTTTTCCGACAAACAGAACATGGAAGGAATCTTTCGCTATGTGGACACCGGCAAATTCCCCTGGGAACCCTGAGCCTCACCTGGAGCCGGCTGTGGCCCTGAAGGAGGTCCGGCCTGACATCGTGCAAGTCACGATGCAGGACCGGGTCAGCAAGAACACCTTTTCAGACGCGATCATCACCGGATTGGTCGATGCGTTTGCAAAAATTCGAAGGAATACAGCTTACAAGGTGGTGATCCTGACCGGCTATGACACCTATTTCTGCACCGGGGGCACGCAGGAAGCTTTGCTGGCGTTGCAGAAGGGCGGTGAGCGCAACTTCACCGATGTCAGCATCACTTACCAACTGGCCTTCGACTGCCCGGTACCCGTCATTGCCGCAATGCAGGGGCACGGTATCGGGGGAGGGTTTGTGATGGGGTTATACGCGGATTTCGTGATCCTCAGCCGCGAAAGCGTCTATAGCACGAACTTCATGAAGTACGGCTTTACTCCCGGTGTCGGGGCAACGTATATCGTGCCCAAGAAACTCGGCATCGCCCTGGGCGAGGAGCTCTTGATGTCGGCCAACAACTATCGGGGAGCGGACTTGGAGAAGCGTGGTATTCCCTTCCCCGTGATGCCCCGGGCGGAGGTCATGGAGTACGCCCTTCGGCTCGCCGAAACGATTGCCGAAAAGCCCCGCATTTCGTTGGTCACACTGAAAGAACACCTCATCGCCCCCCTCCGGCAGGAACTCGCCCTGGTCATCCCCCAGGAAGTGGCGATGCACGAGAAAACGCTGCATCAACCGGAAGTGAAGGAGAAGATCCAGGCTTTGTTTGGTCAGTGAAGGGATTGGAAGGATGGGAACAAGGGCAAGCACGTGAGCCCTTCTTCCAGAAAAAAAAGGCGCCCCTGCCAAGGGCGCGTTTTTGATTTTACTCTTGCTACGTACGCGTGCTGGCCGCCTGGCCAGGCAGGCGGACCGGAGCTTGCTGCACACGCATGACAAACGCGCGGAATTTGAGGGTCGCAATACCCATCACTGCCAGCAGCCACCACCACCAGAATTCCGGGACCTGGGGGAAATTCTCCACATAAGAGAGCAGGAAATTATCATGGCTGTCATGGAAAGACTTCACCACGTGGGTGTGATGCTGGTAGACGTAGGTCCAAAGGAGCACCAGCCCGTAGAAGCACATGAAATAGTGAACTAATTGCAGAAGAAAAGCGGTCGCACGCACGGCATGGCTCAGGCTGCCCTTGAAGTCGATGGACCGGCTCGTGAGCAACGGCATGACAATGCTGGAGATGTCGGAAATCTTCTGGGTGATCACCGCCAGCACCTGGAGATCCCTCGATTTCCGGCGTTGCGCCGAATCGATATAATAACGCCGGCTTTCCTTGACATAGTCGATTTCCGGATACAGAGCGCCTATGGCCTGGTCGAGGGCGGAAAAGGTGCGCCCCATCTTCAGCAGGCTCCAGTTGATGTCGAACTTGTACTTAGCCAGCAGTTTGTTGACGTCGGCTGAAGTGGCGGCCAGGGATTTCTCGTGAAAGGGCAGCTTGGGAATGGAACTCTTGCGTTGCGCTTCCTGAAGGGCCTTGACCACATCCTTCTTCACCAAGGCGACATCAACCGACGGAATGCTGCCGGAGAAGAGAAGGAACATGTCGGCCGCGGTGGAGAAATTCCCCGCCGACATGGCGCGGGAGTATTGGTCGTATTTCGAGATGAAATCGCGATCGAAACTGCCGGTATTGCCGAAATCGATGAGGCCAACCCAGTTCTTCTTAAGAAAAATAATATTCCCCGGATGTAGATCGCCGTGAAAGGCATAGTCCTCGAACATCTGGCGCATCAACGAATGCAACAGCCGCCGCGCGAGTTTCTTGGGTTCCAGCCCGTTTTGGTCCATCCACGCGGCTGCCCGGTGGGGATCGGCCCGGGCCACCTTGATATACTCGCTCATGAACACGGCCGAGAGAAATTCCGTCACTAGCAGGGTCCTGGTGGTAAATTTCATGAAGACCTTCGGTACATAAACCTTATGTGGCCTAAGGTTCTTCCGCATCTTCTTCATCTCGCTCGCCTCGTTGCGATAGTCGAGTTCCTCCTCCATGAAGGCCCGGATCTCCTCGAGCATTTCCTTCCAATGAAAGTGTTCGATCGACTTAAAACGGTCGAGAATCTTGAAGAAGAAACTCAGGCACTTGAAATCGTAGTTGAAGATATCCCAGGCGTAGGGGCGTTGGATCTTGATGGCAACCCACACCTGCTGCTCACGAAGAAACCCTTTGTGCACCTGGGATAGCGACGCCGCCGCGAAAGGCTTGGGATCGAAATGATCAAACACCTCGGAAACGGGGCACCCGAGGTTCTTCTCGATCATTTGCACCGAGAGCTCAGCAGGAAAGGCATAGGCTTGGTCCTGTAATTTGAGCAGTTCGTCGCAGAATTCCGCCGAAAAGAGGTCGTTCCGCATGGATAAGACCTGCCCCATCTTGATCCACATGCCTCCCAGCATTTCAAACAACTGGCGAATTTGGCGCGCCAGGTCGCGGGGTTTGAGATGCTTCTGGTACTTTAGTCGAATGGAGAAAATGATGAGATAAAGGACCCTCCATACAATCACTACTATCCGGAAAGCCGAGGGCTTCTTGGCGGGAACTTCCACGAGCGGTTTTCGCTCTTTGGCATCAATCAGCGGGGTCGTGTAATACTTTTTCTTTAGCATACTACGCTCTACGTTGCACTCGACTGGATCCGATGCGTCTTCGCAGTCGTCCCGGGGAATTCAAAGGGCACCAATCCACAATGTGGGCCACTTCTTCAATGAACAAGAGAGAAATCCTTCCGCGACGGATGGTTGCGGACGTGAAGCCCACCGATCCCCCGGCGGGTTTGATCCTTGGGTGAGGCAATCGGCTGCCTGACGGGCCGGGGCAAGTCACGCACCCGTCTCCTCGCCAAGGCCGGAATAGAGGCGCTCGCAAAAGTCCCCGATGACCTGCGTGACCCCAAGATCCGAAAGGAAGGTGCCGTGACTGCGGGCTGGGACGTCGACGATTCGAAGCTTCGGCAGTTCCCGGGACCATTCAGCCCAATACTCGAAGTGGTCCAGATCGATTCGATCTCCTGGCAGCGTATAGTACGGCCCTAATTCACCGAGGAAAAGGCCACTGCGATTGCGGAAATAGTGGACGGACACTTCGGCCGGATGGGGCAGCGGCTTCAGGTGAAAATCCATGGGTCGATAACCCTGCTGCACCTTTGAACGCCGCCGTACCAGTGTCTTGATTTGCCGGTCCGACAACGTCAAACCACGCCCCCGGGCGACGCCGATCAACCGCTCGAGGAACACCACGTCGTCCAGGGTGGCATCCAGTTCATCTTTATGTATCAACGAGGAGGACAAACCACCAGCGGTGGCTTGCGCCGACACCATCAGGGCGGTGTTTACGGTCTGGAGCATATCGCTTTTCGCTGAAAGGTGGATGCGCTTCAGGGACACGCTGTCCAGCGAATCGAGCATGACAATGCTATCAACGGTCTCTCCCGACTCTTGGGCCAAGCGCGTGATCTCGTACGACAAGAGCCCACCCAAGGAGTATCCTCCCAAGTCGTAGGGCCCACCACCCTGCACCGACCGGATAATATCGAAATAATGGGCGGCCATGGCATCCAGCCCCTCAATGGCAGGCTGCTCATCCATCCAGCCCCGGGCATGGATCCCGAAAAAGGGCCGGGAACTACGTTGAGCGAAGATTTGGTAGGCCTCGACACCGCCAAGTCCCGCGTGGATCCAGAACACGGGACGACCTGACTTCACCCGATTCAAGCGCTGGCATTCGCGTGGCAAGCTGGCCCGACGAGTGACGGGCGTGCTTCGAGGCTGCAGGCCTTCAGAGTATTCGGTGCGCACCGCTCGAGCTAAAGACCGCTCGGCAAGCACTTGCAGGCCAAGCAGGGATTCCTGGTTGTTACGAAGAACCTCCCCCACCTTGACCTCCGGGCGCCGAATGATTTCCCGGACAAAATCGAGGATCAACCGGCAAACCTCGGCCATGGTTTCCGGCGAGAAGAGGTGCTTTCGATAGGAGGCAATCAGGTGCACGGCATCATGCACCTTGACCACCTGGAAGAACCAAGTCGCCAAGGCTTGGCCTTCCATGCCGCTGACGCGTTCGTCGGCCCAGACACGAGCCGAAATGGATCGCCAACCAATTGCATTGGAAGCAGCTTCAGCGGCATCGAAGTCGACCGTATCGATCACGATATTGTCGAGTTGCCCATAATAGCTCTCGTAGCCCTTCAAACCGGCCAACGTCAGGAGGTCCTTGAACCCGAATCGAGCGTGACGCAGGGCGTCCAAAGTGGAAGCGTTCACCTGCCTGACGCAGTCCATCAAGGAACTCTCGGGCGACGCTTTCAACGGCAGGAAAAGGACGTTGGTAAACTCCCCCAAGGTTTTAAGCAGCCGCCATTGGTTCCGTTGGCTGTTAACGTATTGGAATACCGCGCGTTCCTGGGCCAGCCCCGGTCCACATAACATGGCCACGGCGGCCGCAAACACCTGGGTAAGCGTCGTCTGTTGGGACTTGCAGAAGCGGACCAAAGCAGAGGTGTCCTCTGACGATAGGGAAACGACTCGAGCTTGCGCCGACGGAAGCAATTCAGGTGATACGCTGGAGGGATCCACGGAGTACGGGAGGCGATTGGCAATTCCGACGCCGGCAAACTGCGATTCCCAGAAAAGATGGGACGACTCGGCGCGAACCGTCTTGGCCTCGAATTGCTCCAAGGCGTATTGCCAATACTGTTCCTCCAATGGACGGGGGGAGAGGCTTCCGCCAGTCGCCAAGGTCCGGTAATGCCGTTCGACCTCCGCCATCAACATCGCCGAGCTAAAGGCATCCGCCAAGCTGTGATGCGTAATGACCCCGAGATACCACTTGTCGTCAATGTCAGCGACCAACACCCGAAAAACAGGTGCCCTATCCAAGGCTAGCAATTGGGATTTAGCCTGGACGACCAGGCCCTGAAAGTCTTCGACCAACGCGACTTTAACTCTTTCACAACGCAAAACAGCTTCGGGCTGAACTACCTGTATCCAAGTCTCACCCAGCCGACGGTAATACGTTTTGATGATATCTTGCGACTCGGCAACCGCCGCGAGAGCCAGATCGAGGCGTTTTAAATCCAAGGCTCCGTCCGTCCATGTGAACGTGTGCTGAAGATTCCAGGCGGCCTGCCGCAGGATCTCGGAATGAAAAAGATTTCGCTCCTGTTCTTGCGAAATGGGCCCGAAAAGAAGCGACGTGGGCAGGCAAGTCGACAAGGCGTCGCGTTCGGTCTTTGAAAGTCCTGCCAGGACGCTGGCTATATCCACCGAGGCGTGGGCAAAGAAATGACAGGCACTGCCGCCATGATAAATCGCCACGCCGCCCGTCGTGAGTTTGGCAAGAGCCGGCTCACAGGTTTCCAGGGAAGGGACGAGAGCCATCTCGCCGGGTATGGATTCACTCCGCACTTGAATTGTCCCCGGCACGAGGCTCAAGCGGCGCGCAATCCAATCACCTGGGCCCACCGCTGGAGCCGATTTCTCAGGCTCACTGGATGGCCTGGCGGACGCGGATGGAGAATTGCTCTCGATATAGGCCTTTAAACTCTGAACGTTGTTGTACTCGATCAGGTCGGCAAGCTGGAGCTCCAAGGAAAAACGTTCATTCAACGCCGCCAAAAGCCTCAGGCAGGCCATGGATTCTAGGCCCATCTCGGTCCAGGTGAATTGGGGTTCGACCCGTGCGGTCTCCAATCCGGTGCACTCACACACCAGGCGTTGGATCTCCGCGATGAGGGATGTAGCCGAGGAACCCGTGCGACCGACTGAATCAAAGGCCATTTTCTGGGCAACAGGTTGATCCAGGCCAATCCAGCATGGTCTTTTTTCGAACGGATACGCGGGCAGCGAAAGCGGTGTTCGTTCCTGGCGTGAGAAAAGCAGCGATGCCTCCGGAACGAATCCTTGAACGTATAGATTGGCAATTTCCAGCAGTTCGGCAAAGCCCGAACGACCGCCTGATAAAGCCGCAAGGGCACGGCGGCCCAGGGCCTCAGTTGCGGGAGAAAGGGTGCCGGGAGAACTTCCCATGAAGCCGGAATCAAGGTTCTGCCCGTCAAGAACCTTCGTAAGTTGCTCAGCCAGTATCGAGCAAGACTCCACAACCAAGGCACACCGGTGCGGAAGACGGACCTGCCGGACCCATAAGTTAGCTGCCACCCGATGGGCATTGTCAGGCGCCCCGGGTCGAAGCAGAAAGTCTCGCAGATCACGGCATCGTTCCAACAGCGCCTCCCTGCTCCGGGCCGATAGGCAAACCAACGCTGGCAGAGTGTTTGCCCCGGGGGCGCCGCCGACCCCAGGCGATTTAGCTCCCGCCTCCGACGACGCCGGAATTGGAGCCACCGTAGCGGCGCTTGGCGGCTCGGAAATGACGACGTGGACATTGACGCCCGTGGCCCCGAAAGAACTAATCGCCGCACGACGCACTTGGCCGTCATTCACATTCCATGCAATCGGTGCGGTCGGCACGACAAAGGGACTTCCAGCGGAATCGAGTGCCCGGTTGCGCGTCTCGACCTGTGGACTCACCGGAATTTGGTGATGCCGGAGAGCCAAAAGTACCTTTGCCAAATGGCACATGCCCGACGCTTGGAAGGCGTGGCCGACATTATTCTCCACACTACCCAAGACGCAAAACCGCGCCTTGTCTGTGAACTCCCGGAATGCCGCGGTCAACGCCTGTATCTCCACAGTATCGCCCAGTCGGGTGGCCGTCGCGTTGGCTTCCATCAGGCCAATTGTGGCAGGGTCGACGCCAAACTCTCGATAGACCTGGGTAAACAATTCGGCTTGCGCCGAAGCACTGGGTGAGGCGAGGCCATTGGTCCGGCCGTTGTGGTTGCTACCCCAGGCTTCAATCACACCATGAATGCGGTTACCGTCCCGGACGGCGTCATCGAGGCGCTTAAGTATCAGCACGCCGACCGCCTCTCCTGGCATCATGCCATTCGCCCGCTCGTCCAAGGCGCGGGAAACCTGGTCCCGCGAAAACAATTCGTTGCGGCAACTGGTGAGAATCAAGTTTGGTGTGCTATACACCAGGACCCCGCCGGCTAGCGCGGTATCGCACCTGCCGAGCTGCAGTTGGTCACAAGCGTTGGCCACCGCGAGCAACGAGGAGGCGCACCCGGCATCGATCGAAGCCGCCGGTCCCTTGAGGTTCAAACTATAGGCAACGCGTCCGGCGAAACTCGAAACAGTGACGTTGGGTGACGCCCCGTAGAGTTCCTGCATCCGAAGATTATAATCGCCGCCCCCACCGCAAAAAACGCCCCACTTGGCACCGGAGATCCCGGCAGGATCAATGCCCGCGTCCTCGATCGCCTTCCATGACTCCATCAGGAACAACCGTTCGGACGGGTCCATCATTTCCGCTTCCCGCGGTGAAATTCCGAAAAACGCCGCATCAAATCCAAGGGCATCCTGCAGGAAGCCGCCCGACCTTACATAACTCCGGTGCAACCCCGCCCCCTCGGCAAATATCTGCGCCGTATTCCAGCCGCGGTCCTGGGGAAACTCGCTCCAGGCTCCGCGACCTTCGCGAAGCAAATCCCAGAACTCATCCATATTCCGGGTGGAAGCGAATTGTCCGGCAATACCGACAATCGCGATCCTGGTTGCAGGCCCCGCCGCGGGCGGAATGGCCTTCGGTTGGGCACCGGGCTTGGTGAGCGATGGCGTGCCGCCGGTGGCCGCCATGACCTCTTTGATTAGATCCGCGATTTCCTGGGCCGCCTTCCTCGTATTCAGCAGGTCCAAATGATTCCGACCTTCGATGATGCGGGTCTCCAACGTCGGATAAAGCCGGTCCCAATCCTTAAAATAGGAAAGGATGCCGCCCTGGGCTTTTTGCAATTCCACGAGGTAGAGCGGATTGTACATCTCGTCCGCCACCGCCGAACCATCGCGTGTCCGCAGCAATATCGCACGGACTTCACTGGGCAGGGGCAAAGGCTCGGCCCGATAACGTTTTAGTGCCCGGAGGTTGGCCAAGTGCACGTCTGACATGGTCCGCAATCGGCTTTCCAAGACGTCCGCGGCCTGGGTAACACCCCGGCTGCGAATCAGCTCCACCAAGCGCGGAACGACGGCATCGTTTTCGGTGCCGGCCAGCTCATCACGCCGGATCTCCAAGTTGGACCAGAGCACTTCACCCGCCGCCTTCTTGCGGCGGAACTCGGGATTCATATGGAGATAGGTAATCAGAATGAAATTGGCTGTCATCAGCCAATTGTCGATCTGGGTGGTATCCCAGAGTTCCGCATCCTGATCGTTGTTCATCAACGGTGGCTCGATCATGATGAGCGCCGCCACCCGCTTGTTACGAAGCTGAAGTTGCCGGGCGATCTCATGGATGACCGCGCCACCCATGGAGGGGGCAAAGAGCCAATAGGGGCCATCGGGGTCGATGGCCGTAATTATATCGGCGAGATATCGCCCCATGGACTCGATCTCGGTCAACGGTTCCCGGGCGCCAGAGGCACCACGTGACTTGAGTGCCACTACCCGGAAGTCGGTTTTTGCGGCGTCCGCGAGTTTGCCGTGCAACCCCACGTCACCTGACATCGGATGGACACAGAAGAGCACTGGGCCATCACCCTCCACCTGGAAGGCCACCACTTCATCAAAGCGCTTCATTTGCACCTGGAGCCGTGTTTTGAGCGACATTCCAGACTCAACGGACTGGACGCCGACAGGAGCCTTCATCCGCTGCACCGAGGATGACGGGCTCAAGCCTGTTCCGCTGGCAAGATGATCGGCCAGTGCCTTCATCGTGGGGAAATCGAAGAAAAGCGTTTCGGGCAAGTCGCGCCCGAGTTCCACGCTCAACCGCTGAACCATTCGTGCCGAAGTGATGGAATCCAATCCAAGTTCAAAAAAAGTGCAATCTTCCCGGATTTCATCTTCGTCCTTAAGGAGAAGAATGCCGCGAATGATGCCAACGATACTTCGTTTGATTTCAGCCAGGTCCACCGGTGGGCCTGCTCGGGGTACGATGCGATCGTGCTCAACAATCACGATACCCTCGTCGGTGTAGGATGTCGCTTCCCGATGGCTCTTCACTATGGGAGGCAAAGCAAAAGGACCAGCCACTGACGGTTTGAAATCATACCATAAGGTCCGGGGCTCAAAGGGATAGGTTGGGGCAGAGCAACGCCGGGGGGGGTTCCCATAAAGTGTATTCCAAGGGATCTCGTCGACACCCTTGACCCAGAATTTTGCCACCGATTCCAAGTCCCGTTGGGCGGCCGCCTGCGCCACCAACGTCCTGAGATCCGCAGTAGAAAGCACTTCCTTCAAGGCGACGATTTCAGACTGTCGCCCAAATCGAACTTCAGCCGGTTTCTCCCCGCAGGACACCGCTTGCAACAATTTGGCCAGAGTACTGGCGTCGGTCGCAGAGACTGCGAGCCGGTAGTCCAACGGTTCCCTGCCCTGTTGCAGGGTATAAGCCAGCGAAGCCAGGTCCACTTTGCCGTGCAGGAGGTAAGCCGCCAGGCGTCCGGCAGACTGACGAAGCTGCGCCCCTGTGCGGGCCGATAAAATGAACAATTCCGGCGCAGTGGGCACTGGCTCCTGTGTCTGGGAGACGGTGGAATAGGACTCAACAACCAAAGCCGCGTAGGAGCCGCCAGCACCAAAGGACGTGACGAGCGCCCGTGTCGGAGAAGTGACGGAAGCGGGCCATGACACCGCTTCGGTGACCAGTTTCAAGGGACTTCTCGCCCAAGGCAAAGCCGGATCGAGACGCGCGCCATCAATTCGGGTGGGCGCCAGGGTCTGGTGCTTCATTTGCAGCAGCACCTTGGTAAGCTGCGAAATGCCCGATGCTGCTTCCAGGTGCCCAATACTGGGCTTGATCGTACCCACCAAGCATGATTGCGGTGCCCGCCCCTCGAAGACCTGCCTCAGGGCCTCGAACTCGATGGCGTCGCCCATCGACGAGCCGTTGGCGGCGGATTCTATATAACTTATATCCCCCGCCGCACATTCCGCACGGGCCAGCGCCTGCCGGATGACTTCACGCTCCTCCGTCACGCTGGGGACGGTGTACCCATGGGTTTTTCCACCGTGGCGAATGGCGGATCCACGGATGACACCGTGAATCGGATCACCGTCCGCGATCGCCAGCGACAAGGGCTTTAACAGCACCGCTCCCACTCCCTCACCTGGAATAAAACCACCGCCATCCTTGGCGAAACAGTGAACTTCGGGCTCGGAGGTCACCATCCTGCCCAACAATAAATCGATATAGTCACGGGGATGCGAATACAGGTTCACCCCCGCCGCCAATGCCATGCGACAGTCACCGCGCCGAATATGCTCGCACGCCTCATGGATCGCCGTGAGCGAGGACGAACACATCGTATCGATGGCCAGGCTGGGGCCGGTCAGATTGAGATGGTACGAAAACCTGTTCGCCATCGAACTGAAGGACGTCACAGGAAAGCGTGAGGCTTCCCAGGTCGATTCCATCTGGGTATGAAGCCGGAAACCGGACTTCGTAACTCCCACAAACACTCCTACTGCACCCGCACAGGATCCGCGCAACGAACCGCGCGAATGCCCCGCGTCCTCCATGGCCTCCCAACAACTCGTTAGCAACAACCTCTCCTGCGGATCCATGTTGATCGCTTCGGCAGGAGAGAGGTTGAAAAACAGCGAGTCAAAGGCAGCGAACGATTCCAGGAATCCGCCCCGGACGACGGGCGCCGAAACCGCCGCGCCCGATTCGATATTGGGATTGCCAAACCCCGGCCACGTCCATCGCTTTTGGGGGGCCGACTCTCCAGTCGAAACAAGCGGCAATTCCCCGATGCTCAACGTGCCAGATTTTAGGTTTTCCCAAAATTGGTCCAAGGACTCCGCCCCGGGATATCGACCACTCAACCCAATAATCGCAATGGGCTCGGTTGAAACTGGGCGGGGCTCCAGGGCGGGAACCCGTGACACGGGGGCCGTCGGCGTCGCCATGACGGTTTGCGGTGGGGCAGTTACCCGTTCGGATTCGCGCGATGATTTGATCCCCTGCCAGCGTCCACACTCGACCGGGTGATGTTGGGCGAGATAGCCTCCAATAGCTCGCAGCGTCCGGTGTTCGTACCAAAGGGTCTTGGGCAATTCGGAAAAATTGGGAGCCAGTTTTTCGTTCAGGCTCGCTATAAGAATAGAGTCGATACCATACGCCTCCAGAGGCTCATCGGGATCGACCCGCTCCACGTTGAGCTTGATGGTCTCACCCACCAGCTTTCGCAGGCCCAGCACGGTCGATTCCAACAAAGCAGCGGCGTCCAGGTCGGGCTCCGTGCCCCCCGACTTCGACGGCGATGTCGAAAGATTGGGTTCTGCCTTTGTCGTGACCCTGTTGGGATCGCCGTGCAACACCATTACCTGGGATTGGGATGATCCCAGAATCGTCTTAAGTGCAGCCAAGGCGGCGGTGGTGGGAAGTGGGCTCAGCCCCAGGTTTTTCCGGGTCGTATGACGCGATTGCTGGTCGACGTGCATGCCACCTTCTTCCCACAGCGGCCAATTGATGGAAAAGGCGTTCCCTCGCCGCCCGCCGCTCGCCGCCAACTTGTTTCGATAAGTGGCATAGGCGTCCATGAAGGCGTTCGCCGTGGCATAATCGGCCTGTCCGACATTGCCTCGCACAGCGGCCACCGAAGAGAAAAAGACGACGCAATCCAGGTCCAAATCGCGAGTCGCAGCATCAAGGTTCACCACTCCAGCGACCTTAGGCGCCAGAACGCTTTTTGCCTCGGCCAATTGTTTCTTAAGTATAAAACCGTCACGAGTCTGGCCAGCGCAATGGAGCACCCCGTTCAATCCGCCGTGTTCACGAACGATTCCCTGTACAAGACTGGCAACCGCCACTGCGTCCGAACAATCGACGTCCAGGTACTTGGCCATCGCGCCGCAGGACGCAAGGATCTCCAGATGCTTGGCGATCACGGGACCAGGCGCCGAGCGCCCGATCAGGATTAGCCGGACTTTTGCGGCACGTTTGGCGATCTCCAGGGCGACCTGAATTCCGATTCCGCCCGCACCACCCGTAATAAGATACACTCCACCTTCACGCCACACGAAGGGAGTACTGGAAACTACCGGAACTTGATCCCAACGTTGAAGCGCGACCCGGCCCTGAGAGAAACGGATGCGAGGTTCGCGGACCAAACCGTCAGCGGCGCGCAAGGCCGTCAGGATGCCCTCCGAGGACTCCATCAAACACTCCACTTCGATATCCTGCCCGAGGATCTTGGGGTTTTCTATATGGGCCGACTTCAGCAGGCCAGAAAGTCCAGCAAATAATGCTTCGGTGCCTTCGGAACCATGGAGCACTTGAACCAATAATTCTTTCGGCGAAGGTTGTTCCAATACCGCTTTGACCGCTTGAAACACCCGCTCAAACGCCAAGTCGAAGCGCTGATCCGTTGACCCGCCAGTATTAGGCGAAACGAGACAACGAGTATTCGACAGGCCGTCTTCCACTTGGCGGGCCGCTTCCTCCGTCCCTCCGCAAAGAACAACGAGCCGATCTCCCGTCCAATCAACAATCCGCGAAGGGTTAAGCGATTGCTCTTCCCAACGTGGAGCGAGGAACATCGTATGGTGCGCTGTCGCGACCTCTTTGACCGGTTCCCCTGGGAGTTCAGGAACTTGTTCTGAAGGCTTCTCCACACCGCCGGCTGACTCCGGAGGCGAGTCCTCAATCCAATACCGCTCTCGGGCAAACGGGTAGGCGGGCAACGAAATGCGCCGGGGCCTGGCACCACCAGAGTATAATCCCAGCCATTCCACATCAGCGCCCTCCACCCACGCCCGGGCCAGACTTGAAAGATCCTTCTTCTCGACCCAACTCCGGATCGCAGCCTGTTTTCCGGAATCCTCGCGGGACCGGGCCGGGCGCTCACGCAGGCCGGGAGGCGACCGGAACAATTCCGTTGATGGAACGTTGGCGATATAATCCTTCAAACAACGCTCAACGGTCTCCTTCGAATCGGCGACGAATGCCAGGCGATGATTCATCGGCTCGCGTCCCATTTGGAGGGTCGAAGCAACATCCCGAAGGTTGGCGTGCCGGCCGGACGCCACATAGGCCAGCAGTTGTTCCGTCGAGACGCGCAAACGATCTTCGCTCTTGGCCGACAGCACCCATACCAAGGGCTCCGAGGGCTTCGCCGAATCCTGACCGGGAGCCTGCGCGGCCCCGTCCGCAAATTCTTCAATAACTATATGGGCATTCGTACCACTAAAGCCAAACGAGCTTACCGTGGCCCGGCGGGGCGCGCCGGGGGCCGGATTCCACGGGCTGAGCTTGGTGTTGACGTAGAAAGGACTATCGTCGAGGCGGAGATGCTCATTGAGCGTTTCGAAATTGGCCGCCGGGGGGATCTGTCCGTGTTTCAAAGCCAGCAGAACCTTGATGGCTCCCGAGACGCCCGCAGCCGTCAGCAGGTGCCCTATATTGCTTTTGACCGATCCCAGGGCGCAAAAATGTTTCTTCGGAGTGAAGTTGCGGAATGCCGTGGTCAGGGCCTCAACCTCGATGGGGTCGCCGAGTTTAGTACCCGTCCCATGGGCTTCGGCGAGCGTAATGGTTTCTGGAGGGATGCCGAACCGGGTATAAATTTCCGTTTCGAGCCGGACCTGCGACTTCACGCTGGGGGCGGTAATTCCGTTGGTCTTGCCATCCTGATTTACCCCCCAACCACGAATGACGCCATGGATCTGGTCATTATCCTTCAAGGCATCGGAAAGTCGCTTCAGCAACAGCACGCCGACGCCTTCACCGGGTACGAACCCATTGGCACGGCTATCGAAGGTAAAGCAACGCCCGTCGCGGGAGAGCATGCCTGCGCCTCCAGCCATCAAGTGCAAGCCCGGTCCGGCATTGACGCAGACGCCACCTGCCAAGGCGGAATCGCAGTTCTTGAGGATCAGACTGTCGCAGGCCTCGGAAATCGCCACCAAGGACGAAGAGCAGGCGGTGTCGATCGCCAGGCAGGGGCCTTGAAGATTCAAAAGATAGGAAACGCGACCCGCGAGAACCGACATCGCACCTCCCATGAGTCCTTGGGGATGGACACCGCTCATGCCCGAACCGCGTCCATAATCCCCGGAAGTGCACCCAACGAAGACGCCACAGCGGCTTCCTGACAAACTAGACGGACGCAATCCGGCGTCTTCGAGGCAATGCCAGCAGCTTTCCAGAAACACCCGCTGCTGAGGGTCCATCCATTCGGCCTCGGCAGGTGGGATGCTGAAAAAGAGCGGATCGAAGCGATCCACGTCGTCCAGCACTCCCATCCATTTGCAGTCAGTCTTGCCAGGAACACGAGGCTTCGGATCGTAATAACGATCCATCGGCCAGCGCGTGGGAGGGACCTCGGTAACACAGCACGCACCCTTGGCCAGGTTCTCCCAGAAAGCCGTGAGGGTATTCGATTGAGGGAAACGTCCCGACATGCCGACAATCGCGATACCCTCGGGGATGACACTTTTCGGCTCCGGTATGGAAGGGACAACTTGTCCACCGGGCACTGTAATACGGGAATCCACCGGGCGCGGTGCCGTCTCGCATTGGAGCTTCTGGTCCAGCAACCGGGCGATGCATTGGTCTTGCAGGTCCAACACCTCCGACTGGGTATGGCTGATGATGACCTTCCCTATATGACGGCCCGTGCCAACATATTCCATGGCCTCGCGAATGCGAGCGAGGGGATAAATGCGCGAGACAATCGGCACCAGCCGACCGGATTCCACCAGATCGGTCATGATTTCCATGATCTTGCCAGTGGGCAACTGCTTCTTGAAAGCGAGCTTGCGCAGGTCGATGCTATGGATGGTCTGGTTCTGGACCAGGCGTGAGAGATCCAGCTTGGAACTGGTGTGCAAGGCGTGAGACGCCAATTCCAGGTAACGCCCGGAGGGAGCGAGGCAGTTCAAACCCTTTTGGATGCCATCGCCAGAAAGCATGTTCAGGACGACGTCCACGCCGCGGTTTCCCGTCAGGCGCATGATCTCGCGGTCAAAGGGAGCCGTTTTATAATTAATGGCCGCGGCGACCTGGAGCTGGCGAAGAATCGCCAGCTTTTCTTCCCGGCTGGAAGTTCCGTAACAGACACAGCCCTGGAGCCTGGCCAATTGAAGCGCCATCAGGCCACAGCCTCCGGTGGCAGTCTGGATCAGGACATGCTCTCCAGGAGCGAGCTGCCCCAACTGAAAGGCGTAGTGAACCGTGCCGAAGACCACGGGAAGACTGGCCGCTTCCTCGAAAGTTAGATTTCGGGGCTTGCGCACGGAGGTCGCCGCCGGGACGTTGACATACGTCGCGTGTCCACCGAGGCGATCACCGGTCAAGGCGACGACTTCGTCGCCGGGCTTGAACTCAGTGACTTCACTGCCCGTTTTCAAGACGACCCCGGCCACTTCAAATCCGGGCACGAAAGGATACTCCGGCATCGTGGGATACAATCCCTTGATGCACATGGCATCAGGAAAGTTAACGGCCGACGCCTTGACTTGGATGGTTAACTCACCCGCAGCCGGTGCGGGCACCATCCACGGCTGGAGCCGCATCTCGTCGAACGTATGAGTAGTGGACACCACCAAGCCAACTCCGCCGGAACCGTCCGGTAGTGGCGCCGTGACCGCAGGCCCGGAAATGGTTTTAACTAGTTCAGGTGCCCGCAGGGCAATGGTACGCGAGATTTTGGGCTGAGGGGCCTTTACCTCACTTCCAACGCCCGTTGGTGGGATCGATGGGGCCAGCCCGGGAGGTGGCCCACTCAGGGACGCTGGTTTCGATTGGGCTACGCCATTTGTCAGACCCGATGACAGAGCCGCGCCCTCAGGCGCCGGTGCTAAGGGCTTTTTTTTTAACTCTTCAGAGAGAAAAACCGCCAATTCCCGTACCGTGGGATGGTCGTAAACCTTGGTCGCGGGCAGCGCCAGACCAAACTTCTGATTCACCGTGCGGATCCATTCGACCCCGACGATGGAATCAAGACCCAGATCGATGAACTTCTTGTCGAGATCGACATCGCTCCGCTTCATGAAGAGCGCGTCCGCCAGCGTTCCGACAAGGATGCCTTCCAATTCTTCAGCATCTGGCGCGGGCGGCGCCTCAATCGTTCTGGGAGCCAGCACCTTGGGGGGAATGTCTACGGGTGCAGCCTGTTGCGAAGGTTCCGATTCCAGGACCGAGACTGCGGAAGGGGCCTCCGTCAACAACGCGTCCAGGTATTCCGCAAATTCCCGGATAGTCGGATAATCATATACCTTTGTGGCTGGGATGGATAGCCCGTGACGCTGATTGATGGTTCGAATCCATTCCACTCCCACAATGGAATCGAGGCCCAAGTCCGTGAACTTCTTGTCACGGTCAACGTCCGCAGGCTTCATGAACAAGGCTTCAGCGAGACTCGCAGCGAGGCTGTCCTCCAACGCCTCGGTGGAAACCCTGGCGGTCGGCACAGGCTTTTCCACCCGGGGACTTTGCTGTTTGGGCAAGGCTGACGGGCGCGCTTCCTGGGGGGCCAGGGACACCAACGGCTTTGGCACTTCAGGCGAGCGTGCCGGCGCAACGTTCCCGGCGGGCGTCCTTAAAGAAATCCGTTTCCGCGGTTCGGCTGCCGGAGCGACGTCGTCCGGCCCCGCCAAGGGAGGCGAACGACGCGGAGCCGTCAGCGGTCGGACTTCGTCGGTGGTTATGAGAAGACTCGGGGAAGCAGTTGGTGCTGCCATTTCACGGACCGAGGCCAATTCCCGCAGGGGCACTGGCGTAGCGACTGTCACCTGGCCCAACGGAGATTCACTTGCCCAATACCGGTCGCGGACAAAGGGGTAAGTTGGCAAGGAGACGCGCGCAGGACAACGGCCCACATGCAGTACAGTCCAATCTATGTCCACGCCACGTGCCCAGAGTTCCGCAATTTTCCCAACCTCGTCCTTTTCGATCCACCGTGAAATCCAATCGCGGGAATCCTGTGAATTGAAGAATGCCGCAAATGAGCGATCGGCTTTCTCTTCACCGAGGAAGATTTCGCCGGCCCGTTTCTTGCCGGCCAGAAAGGCCTCGAGTTGTGAAACCAACTCAGGGATGTCGCGGGCCACAAAGGCAATCCGGGATTCCATCGACTCCCGTCCGATTTGGGCGGTATAGGCTACATCTTCCAATCGGAGCTCGTCGCCATGGAAGGACAATGCACTTCCGTTGCCATTGCCATTTGCATACCCATTTCCATTGCCGTGCCCATTGCCGTTGGCGTGGCCATTACCGTTTCCGTTCGTTCCGGTATGGCCAGCGCGCTGACGCAAATATTCCGCCAGCGTGGCAGCGGAAGTTTTCAAGCGGTCCGCGTTCTTTGCGGACAAGGGAATAATCAACGCCCGCGCCGGGCGTGGCGTGAGGGCATTGGGCACCGGGTTAGACGGATGCTCAATCCACTCCTCGACCACGGCGTGGGCATTGGTGCCGCCAACACCAAAAGAGCTGACCGCCGCCAGGCGGGGTGTCCCCGCGGGAACTGACCAGTTCTTCAGGCTGGTATTAACAACGAAAGGACTGCCAGCGAAGGCGATTTCCGGATTGGGGTCGGAAAAATGGAGAGTCGGCGGGATTTGTCGATGCTTCAGACTGAGCAGGACCTTAATGAGACCAACCAACCCGGCCGCACTGGCGGTATGGCCTATGTTGGATTTGACGGTACCCAGTGCGCAATATTCCTTCTTATCCGAGAACTGGCGGAACGCTTTGATCAAGGCATTGACCTCGACCGGGTCGCCCAATTTGGTTCCAGTGCCATGGGCCTCCACCATCGTGATTTGCCCGGGATCAATCCCGTAACGTTGGTAGGTCTCGACTTCCAATGCCGTTTGGGACGCGCCGCTGGGCGAAGTAATCCCGTTGGTCTTGCCATCGTAATTGGTATTCGAACCCCTGATGACACCATAGATGTGATCACGATCCGCAATGGCCGCTGACAAGGGTTTCAATACCACGGCGCACACCGCCTCGGAAAACACCGTGCCATCGGCACGCCGGTCGAACGAAAAACACTTTCCCCCAGGGGAAAGCATGTTCATCTGCGAGAAGCCCACGTGGCTATAAGGCGTGTTATATAGCGAAGCCGAGCCGACGATGGCCATGCGCAGTCGGCCCGTCTGCAAGTGGAGGCAGGCTTCATGCACCGCGACCAGGCCAGAGGAACAACTGGTTTCGACACAAACGCATGGCCCCTTCCAATCGAAGAGATAAGAGAGACGCGACGCTTCGGTGGACGGCAAGTGGGCACTGCGACCGGGGTAATCACCCACGCCGCCACCCACAAAGACTCCCACCTTTTCACCGCTATAAGCACTGGCTCGATGGCCGGCATCCTCCAGCGCTCCCCACATTTCCTGAAGCAGCAGGCGGTACTGGGGATCGATGCTTACTGCCTCACGGGGTGAGATATTGAAAAAGAGCGGATCAAATTCATCCACGCCGTCCAACATGCCAGCTGCACGGCAGTAAATTTTCCCCTGTTTTCCCGGAACCGGGTCAAAAAACTCATCGATCGGCCAGCGTTCCCGGGGAATCTCGCCCACGCTATCGACGCCATTTCTAAGATTCGCCCAAAACTCGGCGATCGTGCGGGCACCCGGAAATCGTCCAGACATGCCAATGACTGCGATCGGTTCGTTGGTCGACAGTGTCAATGTGGCCGCAGTTTTCTTGGAATCCACCGCAGCCTTCTCCGAAGCCTCATGCCGGCTGTCATGCCCATTGCTGTTGCCATTGGCATATCGGGGCGCAGTATGGGCATCTTTCGAAACCGGCTTCACCCAGGCCGTAATGGGTTCGCCAATGGGAGCGCCAGCCGATTCGTCCAAAATCCGCAGTTGTTCCCGTGCATCGGCGACCGTGATCTGCTTTTCCTTCAGGGCGCGCAAAACCAACCGTTGCCTGTCCCGCAGCGAATCAACCACGGGGGTATAATTACTGTTCGAAGACGCGGGATCGCCACCGTTGGTTTGATCGGAAAACTCGCGCCACATTTGTGGAAGCCGGGAATCGCATTGCTGCTTCCCCACCTTGGCCCAGACCATGAACGCTTCCCCGTCACTGCCCACCATCACCAGGCCGTCGAGTCCCTTGGCGCGATTAAAGACCTCAAGCGCCTGTTCCGGTGTCTGGACGATGGGGCTGCCCACGTTCAAGGAAGTGTTCACCGATACTTCCACCCCTATGCGGCGTCCAAGAGCTTCCAGGTAATCGTGGATCAACGCGTTGTTTTCCTTCCGCACGATCTGTATCCGGCTGGTGCCATCGTAATGGATCACTGCGGGAATGGCGGTCTTCGCCTCGTCCCGCGCTTCCGCCGTGAGCACCATATAGTCATAAGCGCTGTAATTGGCGGCACTGGCCCCGGGAGACAGCTTGAACCAGCGGGCTGCCTCCTTGAGGGTAACCATGGGCGCCAGCGGCCGGATTTTCTCGCGGCGTTTAACCCGGCTGTTCAGGACTTCGAGCGTGTCCGGATTACGGGGATTCGACAGAAGGCTGCGATGGCCCAGCGCGCGCGGGCCTGTTTCGGCTTCGCCTTGGAAAATCCCAATAACACCATCCTTCGAGACGACATAGGCCATCCAGTCGGCAATCCGTCGCCGGGACTCGTCGTCATTGGCGTTACCCAATTCCAGCACTTCCAGATTAGGCGCTTTGCCCAACGCCGTGCGAATGCTCCGCGAAGTTGGGGGCAACCCGCATAGGAAGGGTGTCGGAAGACAACCCAGCGCAGGCGCACCGTTGCGGAGGGCAAACTGGTAGGGCGCACCGGCGACCACACCCTGATCCGAAGGAATAGGCGGCACCCAAAGCTCCAGGCGGGCGTTCTTGCCCAAATACCGGCGGAAATAGCTTTCGTCGAAATGATCGACGAGCCGCATGTTGGCAACGCAGTTCAGGGCTACGCCACCACAAAACACCAGGCGGTTCAGGCCTGTCTCCTGAATCAACCAGCCTATAATATGGAAAAGCGCGTCCTCCAATACCATCTGCACGGCTGCAGCCTTGTCGACCCGGTCCCGGGTAATCTCAGAGTGGGCAATATTATCGACGTTCAGGACTGCATCCGGATTCCACAACTCCTTGATGGGTAGAAACGCACCGACCACCGCCTGCAACCCCTCATAGGTGGGGGCGGACATGGCCTCGTTCGTGTGAACCTCCCCTTTCGGGCCGAAATAGAAATATTGCCGCAGCCGCGGATAGTACGGATTTGTGAGGCGATCATTATTTCCCCACGCCGCCGCGCCCATGTAACGCCCCTCTGAACTCAAGGTGGTCCATCCCCCGAGGAAACAGGCGGTCAGGGTATAGAAATGACCGAGCGAATCCCTCATGGGACACCGCTTGATCAACTCAACCTTTCCCTGCTGCGCCCTGAAAAACGAACTCGACCCCGAATCCCCACCACCATCCACGCATACTATCAAAGTCCCGGGATCATGGGGGTCGGCTGTATAGAAAGGCGAACTGCCGTAGGAGAAATAGGCGTGATTTTCGTGGTGGGTCAGTTGAAAGCACGGCGTCGCGGCCGGCGCTTCCAAATCGACCAAAAGCCGTTCATAAAGCTCCGCAAACAGCGTCGAATAGAGGTAGAAATTCTTCCGTTTCGGACGGTGCGCCATCTCGTGGGATTCGTCGGAAATAACCGAAAACGTGAGATAGGTGTCGAAATCGTTGGCGGGCGGGGAGCTGACCTGCGCGTTGCGTTCCAGCGCAATGACATCCCAACCATGGCACACACAGAAAAGATCTAAAGCCGTCCTGCCCAGCGACTGCAGCAGTTGCTTCACTTCCGCGATGCAGTGAACCGGGTAGCCGGCGAAATGTTTCTTTCCACTAAAGCGCTCTTCTTCGTAATTCGCCAGCACCCGCAGCCCCTTCGCCAGTGACGCTTCCACCAGGGAAATCCCGCTATTATGAAAAATTGTCTGGAAACCCAGCAGATAGAGAGTCTCTCCGCGCTGGAGTCGTTCATGGAAGCGCTGCTTCCACACCCCGGCTTCGGGGGAATCGTAGGCATAGATACGGCGCTCGCGCAGGTACGCACTGTTGTCGGGAGCCTGGGGGCGCGGCACCCCGCCTGGGTCTCGATGGTAGGATCCGAAAATGTGTGACATGGCAGGCAAATCCTATTGTTCGGGGTTCAGGCAATCCAACGCGTCTTCGATCGCCATCTCGTCATCCACAATGCCCTGAAGTATGGCATCGAGGCGATTGCATGGTTCGAGCGCGGCGACCGGTGGCGTCCATGTGGGCGCCTTTGCGGTTCGTACCATGGTGTCGCGTTCAACACTTTTCGCCTCGACGACAACCGGGCGGACCCCTGCGGGTGAAGCTTTGGCGAAGTAATCCGCCAATCGCTCCACAGTGGGGTAGTCGAAAATGTCAGAGGCCATCAAGTTCGTGCCGAATTGCTCGTTCAAGGCGGCAACGACTTGTGCCGTGTTCATGGAGGTCATTCCAATTTCAAATAACGGCCGGGCGTCATCTATCGCCTCATCCATCAAAAACACCTTCTCGATCACGTTTCGAATTTGCGCCTTGAGTTGTGACAGATGCTGATGCTCGTCGACCTCCCTGGCAAGCACGCGGGGAACCTCTACAGCGGGTCGAACAGGTTCGAGAGCGGTCGGAACCCGCGGTTTCGCCGCAGGAGGCTCCGGCAAACTCGACGGAGGACGTGGCGTTTCGCCCCTTGGCGCAGGGACCGAGGTGGGTTCAATCGCCGGTTTGCGCTGCTCCCATTTCACCCAATAGCGTTTTTGCTCGAAGGAATAGGTGGGAAGACTCACCAACTTGCCGTGAGTGGTTCCGGTATTGGGTGAATGCCAATCGACCTCCCGACCGCTGAGCCAATCAGCCGCCAACTGTTCCACGGACGAGGCGCGCGCTTGGCCGTCGGCTTTTTGTGGGCTTCCAACCGTTGTCCTCGCAATACCTTCACCTCGCGCCGCGACGAATTCCCCTAGTTGCTCGAGCAGCATTTCTTTGCTGCCAACCACAAAGGCCGCGCGCACCGCCATGGCATCCCGGCCAATTTGCAAAGTATAGGCTAAGTCGCTCAACGAAACGCCCCGGTCTTCCTTCAAAAACTTCTCAAAGGCCTCGGCCACACGTATCAGGCTGGGCAACGTCCGGGCTGAGAGGGGGACACAGTAAGTCGTGCCCGGGACGGTATTAACAGACACGTACTGAGCCTTGGCGGCAGGGGCGCTGTATTCCTCTACGACCACATGGGCATTGGCGCCGCTGATTCCGGTGGCGCCCAGCGCACCCAAACGCGGACGTCCTTCCCTGGCTTCCCAAGGTTCATTGCTGGAACCTACGACAAAAGGCGATTTCTCAAAGTGGATATAGGAATTGACCTGCCCCAAGGCGTTCGCGCCGAGCAACGTGTGATGCTTCATGGCAAGCACCATCGCGATCAGGTTCACGATGCCCGAGGCCGCAAACGTGTGCCCCAACAACGGTTTGATGGAACCGAGATGGCAGAACTCCTTCCGGGCCGTGAACCGGCCAAAGGCCTTGGTGAATGCTTCGATTTCGACCGGATCACCCAATCGAGATCCCACACTGTGGGCCAGCACCAGGTCTATATGCCCTGGATCGACGCCATAGGTCTTATAAGTGGAAGCGAGCAGTTCGGCCTGGCTATTAGGGTCGGGGGCAGTAATTCCGTTGGTCTTGCCATCGTAATTCACGCCGTGGGCACGGATGCATCCGTGAATATGGTCGCCGTCGCGAATCGCCTTGGACAGAGGCTTCAACAGGACTACGGCAACCGCCTCCCCGGGAACCATGCCGGTGGCCGACTCGTCGAACACGGCCGCACGGCCATCCGTCGAGAGCATTCCCGCCTGTTTCAGGCCGATGAATGGCAAGGGGGAAACCAGCAGGTTGACTCCGCCGGCCAGCGCCATCTCGCAGTCACCATGGCGTAGGGCCAGGCAAGCTTGATGCAACGCCACCAACCCGGAAGCACAAGCCGCATTCAAAGCGACGTTCGGCCCTTTCAAATCAAGGGCATAGGCAATCCTCGCCGCCAGGGTCGCGTTCTGGTTGCCGTTGATCTGTCCGGTACCTCCACCCAGGAATCCATATTCTCCTTCCTCGACTCCCACATAAACGCCGCAGGACACCCCGCGAATCCGGGAGCCCATATAACCAGCGTCTTCAAACGTGCGCCACGCTTCCTCCAGGAAAATACGCTGGCGGGGATCAATTCCCGCGGCCTCCGACGGCGGAATCCCGAAGAAGAGCGGATCAAAGCGATCAACGCTGGTGAGAAACCCTCCCCACCGGGCGTCGACGGGATCCAATTCTCCACTGGCCATCGGAAACGGCTTGCGCCAATCCCAACGCTCGGCCGGAACTTCGGAAATACAACTGCGCCCCTCGGCGAGCACGCGCCAAAATTCCCGGATATTATCCGCACCCGGAAACCGTCCGCTCATGCCGATAATGGCGATCGGCTCGTGGGGAGATCCGTTCTCCGCTATTGCCCTTTCACTCGCACGTTCTTCCACCGGGGCTGACGCAGAGGTCTCCAGAGAAGGTCTCGCATCCAGGGACGATGACGTCAGTCCTTCGTTCCGTAGAGCGGCGGGCAATACGGATTCACGCGATTCAGCACGATTTGCCGCCGGAACGGCCGAAATTTCCTGTCCTCTCTGCGTACCCCTGGCGTGGGCTCGTTGCATTTGTTCGCCGTGTTCGGCGATGAGATGCGCGGTCAACCGCTCAATGGTGGGGTTTCCGTAGTAAGCCGTAGGCGTGATTTCGATCTTATACTGGCGGGAAAGTGCGCGAGCCCATTCTTCAAGGGTGATCGAGTCAAAACCATAATCAGTGAAGCTCGCCTTCACGTCGATTTGCTCCGCCGGAATTTTCAACAGGGCGGTCACCTGGCGCTTCAAGGCGTCTGCAACCTGGGTGGCCAGGTCGGATACTCCAACGCGTGTCTCCTCCTTGATCGACTGAACAGTCGCAGAAGACGTGGCAGCCTTGCCGGAAACTGGTGTTACGCCTAGATATAGTTCAACGCGCTGGCGATCGCCCAGCAACACCAAGGGTGCGGCAAACGACTGTCCCAGGAGTTGCTCAAATATTCCAAGGCCTTCCTTCGACTCCAAACTACGTTGGCCGCTGGCCTTCAGGTAAGCTTCCGCCACCGCGGGATCGCCAAAACTCATCCCGCCCGATTTCCACAGCGGCCACTGGATGGCCACCGTTTTCCCCTTCCGCTGCCCAGCCGCTACCAAGCGATTACGATAGGCGGCATAAGCGGTAAGGAAGCGATTTCCCACTGCGTAGTCGCAGGCGCCAAAATCGCCCAGGACCGCCGAGGACGACGAGAAATAACAGACGAAGTCCAGCGGATCGGCCTGGGTTAGTTCGTCCAGGACCAAGGTGCCATCCACCTTCGGGAGAACCACGTTGGCGAACTCCGCAGCCGTTTTGTCAAGCACACTGCGATAGTTGCCACCACCCGCAATATGGAGGATGCCATGAATTTCACCCAGCGTTTCCCTCGCCTGCCGCAGCCCTTCCTTCATCGCGGTGGCATCTGCGACATCGGACTGAATATAGACCACCCGGCCGCCATGAGATTCCCAAGACTGGAAGCGGCTTCGCCTCGCCTCATCCAGGGGGCTACGTCCCGTCAGGATCAGGTTGGCAGCATAATTTCGTGTCAGATGCTCAGCGAACAGGCCTCCCAGCCCGCCACATCCGCCAGTAATCAGATAAGTACCCTTCTGCCGCAGGGACATTTTGGGTGCTACCAGCGAAACTGACTTGACCGTGGATACCATGCGGCGCCCCTCTCGAAGCCAAACCGAAGTGGATTGTTCCGCCTGGAATTCATTCCACAGCAAACGAGCCCATTCTTCCACGGGGGGTGTCTTGACTTGGATGTCTGGAGTCTGGAAGACGATCGAAATAGACGCCGATCGCAGGACCTGACCGACGGAACGTTCGAAACCGATCCACGATTCCGCATAGCAACAGTCCAAGTCCTTGGCACATGGGGCAGCAATCAGGCAACGGCAGGGCACTGTCTCGTCAACGCCTCTGAGCGCGTGCAGTAGTGGCAGGGCGGACGTAGCGTCATGAAGCCCCGCCGATTCCTCAAGCGGCCACAAGTAAAAGACACCAGCAATTTCCCCGTGTTCCTGGCGTATCGAGACAAGAGCTTCACGGCAGGCATCCACCGATTGGGAAGGTACCGTATAGATCTTATGAGCCGACCCATTCCCGTTGCCGCCAACAGAAGCCGTTCGGCCAACAAAGACTACTTTTGTGGCAGGATTGAGTCGCTGTAACTCCGCCTCCACCGCCACCTGTTCGGCGGGGCCGGAAAGGAAGCACACAATCAGGGGCTTGCCCGTCAGGGGAATTCTAGTAAGCGCCCTTTCTTCCCACACTTCCTCAAAAAACAACGGTTCCAGAGACTTCACGGTCCCACCCGCCACGCCATTCACCTTAGGGGACTCGAGCTTCGCCGAAGGACGCTTCCAGAAAGAATTGGGGGCAAAGGGATAGGTCGGGAGGCCGGTCAGCTTTCGCGGACTCCGTTCTTCATGCAATAGGTCCCAATCAATGGATTCGCCTGCCACCCACAACTTGGCCAGATTCGGCCAGCGGCGATTTCGCCCCAGTTCGCGTATGAATCGAACGCCCTCCTCGGTATCGAACAGCGCTTGCCCCCCCTCACGAGCCACCATGCCGTGGAAACAATCTGGGTTGACCTTGCCCTGAACATACTGTGAAAGCGTCTGGCGCCATCCAGCCAGGTCCGTCGCCAGTATCGCCAAGCGGCAAGGCATTGCCTCGCGCCCAACCTGGAGGGTATAGGCCAGGTCCGAGAGCGGAGCCTGTTGCCAGGCCTCGTTGGAATCGAGTGCTTCGATCCAACGACTGGCATATACCTTCAGGCGAGTCTCATCCTTGGCGGACAATAGTATCAGCTCGGGCGTCGTTGGGGCGCCCACCGTTGCCGGTGAACCCGCCGCAGGGACATGCTCCTCGAAAACGACGTGGGCATTGGTGCCGCTGAAACCAAAGGAACTTACAGTCGCCCGTCGAGGCGTGCCACCCCGAACCTCCCAGGCTTTGCGAGTGGTATTAACGTAGAACGGCGAGCCTTCCAGAATGATATGCGGGTTTAGCGCCTCAAAATGGATCGACGGCGGAAGTTCCCGATGGCGCAGGGCAAGCAAAACCTTGATCGATCCCGCAACACCCGCAGCGGGCATCAAGTGCCCAATGTTGGCTTTGACAGACCCCAAGGCACAAAACTCCCGGTTGCGTGTATAGTGACGAAAGGCGTCCACGAGGGCTTCCACCTCGATGGGATCGCCCAGATGGGTTCCAGTTCCATGCGCTTCCACCAGCGATATCGACTCTGGATGAACGCCGAAGCGATCGTAGACCTCGCGTTCAAGATTTGCCTGCGAGGTCACACTCGGTGCGGTAATGCCGTTGGTCTTGCCGTCCTGGTTGATTCCCCAGCCCCGTATAACACCCTGGATCGTGTCACCATCGCGGACCGCGTCGGAAAGCCGTTTGAGCAGGAGAACACCGACACCTTCTCCGGGGACAAACCCATTGGCCCGCGAGTCGAAAGAGTAACACTTGCCGTCCTTTGACACCATGCCTGCCTGGCTCGTCATGATAAGCATGGAGGGGCTCGACATGATATAGACACCACCTGCAAGTGCAGTATCGCAGGTGCGAGCCAACAGGTTTTCGCAGGCTTGGGCGATGGCCACCAACGACGATGAGCAGGCCGTATCGATGGCAAGGCAGGGCCCCTTGAGATTCAGGAAATACGAAATTCGTGAGGCCAGGATCGACGTCGCCCCTCCCATCAGCCCAAATGCGTTCAGACCCTCGTCACTTCCCTGCGCATAATCCCCGGCCCCACACCCGACAAACACCCCGCATCGGCTGCCCGACAACGACGAAGGACGCAAACCGGCATCCTCGACGCATCGCCAACAGTTCTGCAGGAATAGCCGCTGCTGGGGATCCATCCATTCCGCCTCGGCCGGCGAGATGCTGAAAAAGAGGGGATCGAATTGATCCGCTGTTTCCAACGAACCCATCCATTTGCAGTAGGTCTTGCCGGGCACCTTGGGCTGGGGATCATAATAATCCGCGATGGACCACCGGTTTTCCGGGATCTCCGAGACACAGTTGACTCCCCGGCTGATGTTTTCCCAGAACGCCGTCAGGTTCGGCGAATTTGGAAATTCGCCCGCCATGCCGATGACAGCGATCGCCTCTCGTTCGACAGGCTGCGCGGCAGACGGCAAGGCGCGAGACTTGGCAATCGGCGAAATCCTTGGAGAACGCACCTGGGACTGCTGGCGCAGCAGTACTTCCAGGCAACGCTCGGTACAATCCTCCATCGTACCACGGGTGTGGCTGATAACCACCTTGCCTATATGGCGGCCCTCACCCACGAACGTGAGGGCTTCTCGTATTTGCTCGATCGGATAGATCCGCGACACGATCGGAACCAGCTCGCCCGATTCAAGGAGCGACACCATGGTCTCGAGAATCTTGCGTGCCGGATATAATCCCTGGTAGCTGAGTTGCCGCAAATCGATGCTGTGGATCGATTGGTTTTGCAGCAGGCGGGAAAGATCAAGCTTGGGACTCGTCTTAAGCCCATGCACCGCCAATTCCAGATACCGCCCGGAAGGTGCGAGGCAATTCAGGCCTTTCTGGATACCGTCGCCTGAGAGCATGTTCAGCACCACGTCCACGCCACGGCCATTTGTCGTGCGAAGGATTTCCTTGTCGAACTCCGTGGTCTTATAATTAACCGCCTGGACGACACCGAGGCGGCGTAGCGTGCCCAGCTTCTCTTCCCGGCTGGAGGTGCCATACGTCGTGCAACCCAGGCGATTCGCCAACTGCAGGGCAACGAGGCCGCAGCCTCCGGTGGCGGTTTGAATCAAGACGTGGTCCTTGCGTTCGACCCGCCCCACTTCAAACGCATGGTAGACCGTCCCAAATACGACCGGCAGACTGCACGCGTCCTCGAAGGAAATATTGCCAGGCTTGCGTACGGTTGCCGAAGCCGGAGCATTGACGCGGCTGGCATGCCCTCCCATTTGGCGGCCGGTCAACGCTATGACTTCATCGCCAACTCTAAAATCAGTTACTGCCGAACCGACTGCGCATACCACACCCGACACTTCGAATCCCGGAACGAAGGGATAGGCCGGCATCGTCGGATACAGCCCTTTGACACACATGGTGTCCGGAAAGTTAACCGCCGATGCGCGGACTTGGATCGTCACTTCGTCGCTCGACGGCTGCGGCGGCTCCCACGCTTGCAATGTGATTTCATCAAGGGATCCAACAGTAGATATCACCAGCCCGTAACGATCTGCCAACGATTCACGCGCCCCTGGTGGAGGCGTAGGCCGGGCTGCTACGGCCTCCGGAAGGCTTGGCTCAGGGTGGGGAGCATTCGCTAAAGTCCCATTGGAGGCTCCGTTGGAAGAAGGTGCCGCGGAGGAATCCGACTCCTCCATCCCGGCAACCGGTTGTTTGTTGAGTTCCTCCGCAAGGTATCCCGCGAACTTCCGCAGAGTGGGATAATCATACACCTTGGTGGCGGTGATTGAGGTGCTGTATTTCCGGTTGATCGCACGAATCCATTCAACACCCACGATGGAATCCAGGCCGAGGTCAATGAAACTCCGGTCCACGTGGATGTCCGCACTGTCCATGAACAACGCCGCCGCCAGGCTGCTGGACAATTCCTGCAAGAGTACTTGCGGGGAAATCATGGGTTGCCTGGGTAAAACAGGGGTAGGTTTCGTGGCGGGCACGGGAGCAATGACACTGGGAGACACCGGTTTGGGGGTTGGTTCAACCTTCGCCTCCAATGACTCCGTGCGGGCGTTGGAAGTCACGGGACGCAGCGAGATGCGACCAGGACGGTCGGAAGGTTTGGGATCGTTCAAGGTTACCTCCTGAGGCTTGGATCGAAGCAAAGGCGTCGGAGCGCTGACTGGCTGGTTCACACTGTCAATGGCGGCGGCGGAACGAGCCTCCGACGCGCGTCCGTGGGAAAACCAATAACGCTCCCGGGAAAATGGATATGTTGGCAGGCTGATTTTCCGGGGATGGCCCGGCCCGTAGAGGGCAATCCAGGGAACCGCCGCCCCCTGAACCCAGGATTCAACCACTCGGAATAACTCGGCGATTTGAATAGCACCTCGAACCAGCCAAGTGGCCGATATGGGTGCCACGGGGTCTGAACTCTCGTCCACCCGGCCTCGCGCAATCTTCAGCGAGTCTGAACGATCCTCCGCCCAGGCGCTGAGCGCATGGGTCAATTCGGAGACGGATTGGACCACACATCCCAGTCGCTCCTCCATGGCTTCCCGACCGACCTGCAGCGTATAAGCCACCCGCTGGAGATCGGCGGTAGGATTCGCAGCAAGCCAATCAATGAGCCGCCGGACGGTCGCCTTCAGTTGCTTCTCGTTTCTGGCCGAGAGCACCACCATCACAGGTTGGCTTGATACCGCGGCGTCGCTGGGAGCAGACGGAACCTCCTCCCACTCCTGCAAGATAACATGAGCATAAGACCCACCCGCACCAAACGAGGAAATACCCGCAATACGAGGCCCTTCGTGCCGGGTTCCCTCGGACTCAATGATCGGACGTGGCCATTCCGCCAGTGACTGTTGCACGACAAAGGGCGAGTCGCTGAAATCGATGTTGGGATTCAGGGTGGAGGAATGCAGGGACGGCACCAACTGCCGATGTTTCATCTGCAACAACACCTTCGTCACTCCAGCGATACCTGCGGCGCTTTCTGCATGCCCGATGTTCGATTTCACCGAGCCGATGGCACAGAAGTGACGATCATGGGTAGTGAGCCGAAAAGCTTTGGTAAGCCCGGCGATCTCGATGGGGTCACCCAAGGAGGTGCCTGTGCCGTGGGCCTCCAGGTAACTGAAAGCGCGGGCGTCCAGCTTCGCGGCCGCCAGCGCGCGGGAGATCAAGCGTGCCTGGAGATTGGGATTCGGAACGGTATAACCATTCGTCTTGCCACCATGATTCACGGCGGAACCCTTGATGATAGCGTAAATCTGGTCGCCATCGGCAATGGCGTCTGACAGGCGTTTCAACAGGACCGCCCCGACACCTTCCGATGGCACATAACCGTCTCCCCCGCGTCCAAAACTCTCACACCGGCCATTGCTCGAAGCAAAGTTGCCCTGGGCCAGCATCAGGTATTTATTGGGGTGCAGGGATAGATTCACCCCACCCGCAATCGCCGCTTTGCATTCGCCGTCGCGCAGGCTCTGGCAAGCCAGATGGATCGCGGTGAGCGATGAGGAACACATCGTATCCACGGCCATACTCGGGCCGTGGAAATTACAGACATAGGAAACCCGGTTAGCTATCGACGAAGGATTCCCCGGTAACGCGATTGGACGCCCCATGGCCGTTTCCTGCGCCCCATAAAGCTGGTACTCCTCGTACATGACCCCCACATAAACCCCCACCTCACCGGTGCCGTCTTCTTTGCGCATCCATTGCAAGGACTCGCGGGTATAACCGGCGTCCTGCAGTGTTTCATAAACGCACTCGAGGAAAAGCCGTTCCTGCGGGTCCATGATCGCTGCCTCCCGAGGCGAAATATTGAAGAACCCAGGATCAAACCTGTCGGCCCCGTCGACGAAACCACCCCATTTAGCGTAGGTTTTGCCCCGCGCTTCGCGATCGGCGTCGAAATAAAGCGAGTGATCCCAGCGCTCCCTCGGCACTTCGACAATGCAGTCCTTGCCAGCACGGAGATTGGCCCAGAAGGCATCCAGGGTGTCCGCCTGGGGATAGCGTCCTGACACGCCGACGATTGCGATGTCGATGCGGCCATCGGAATTCGCGGCCAGTTCGGGAGTCAACTTGACTGGAGTTGACAGCGAATCCGCCGAAGAGGCAATCGGAGGTGACGCCGGAGTCGCTTCTACGGGCTCCGGCGGGACCTTAGGCAGGGGTGATGCAGCTGCAAAGGGCGTCGAAACCTTGACCAGCGAAGCGAGCGCTCCAGCGTGATTGTCTGCGAGATAGCCTGCCAGTTCACGCAATGTCGGATACTCGAAGAACAGCGTCTTCGAGAGACTGCCAAACCCCTTTTCCAAGGCGGCGTTTAGATTCATTACCATCAACGAATCAATGCCATACTTTTCCAAGGGGGCATCCGCCTGGATACGCTCGATCGGCAGCTTCACCTCAGCCGCAACAAGGCCTCGGAGATAAGTAAGGGCTCCGCCCGCCAAATCCTCACTGGGCACATCCCGACGGTCCATCGACGGCGGAACTGACGTCTCTTCGGACGGCATGAATATGGATTGCACCACGGCACGAAGTTGAGGCCCATCACCGTGCAATACCATGGTCCGACCCGGCGATTGGGACAGGATATGGTTCATGGCGCCCAATCCCAGATCTGTTTTCAATGGAAACATACCTACCGACCGGCGCATCAAGGCTTCTGCCGCTTCGGTGACCCGCATCCCACCTTCACGCCACAATGGCCACGCCACGGCAAACGCATTACCGTGGCGTTTGCCTGCAGCCATCAGGCGGTTGCGATAGTCAATATAATGATCTACAAATGAGTTGGCGGCGGCGTAATCACCCTGGCCGATATTTCCCAACACCCCGGCGACGGCGGAAAAGACCGCGATAAAATCCAACGAAAGGCCTTGGGTGGTGCGATCGAGATTCACCAAACCAGCAACCTTCCCCTCGCAGACTTCACGAACCTCAGTCGCTGTTTTTTTCCTGAGGAACTGGTCACGAATTGTTCCTGCGGCATGGACGATTCCATTCAAACCGCCGTAAACCGCCACAGTCTCGCGAATGACCCCGGCAATCGCTGGTTCCGAACTGACATCCACACTCCGATAAACGACTCGCGCACCGTCGCGATTCCATTCGGCAAGCTGGCCCTGTAATTCAGGCTTTACCGCCGAACGCCCCACGAGAACCAATCGCGCCCGGGGAGCCGACCTAAGAATCTCACCCGCGAGCAACAAACCCAGTCCACCCGCCCCACCCGTAATTAAATAAATTCCATCGGCCTTCCAAGGCACACCAGGAGGCGCCGACACTGGCGCCATCTCCCGCCAGAAGGCGACCCGGCGTTGGGACCCGGAATAACGAATTTCAATTTCTCCAGGATTGGCCGCGCTTTCGGCCAGATTGCCGAGAATCGTCTGTACCGAAGCACCGGAAGCGATGCCAATGACCTGCCCGCGCAGGCGGGGTTCCTCCAAGCGGGCGGTCCGCAACAACCCCGCAAGTCCTGCGTATAAGGCTTGTTCGCCATCATCCTCGTACAGGACCTGTATCAACGCCTCGGTTTTTCCCGGCTCGGCTATCAACTTTTGGGTTTCAGCCAGCAACAACGCAACACACTCTTCATAGCGCTTTCCGATTCCCTCAAGTGTAGCCGGGGAAAAGAGTACCCGTACCCCAGGCATAGCCGATGTAATCGCTTGTGCTATCCTCGGATGCGTCTCGCATAGAAGAACGACTCGATTGGCCACGGCCCCCACTTCGGATCCTACTCGCGCGGGACGATCGGTCCATTCCGGCCTGAATAGAAGTGTTTCTCCAGCGCCAACTGACCTCGCTTCACCCGTCACGTTCATTTGCCGGGTGGTCAATCCGCGCAACCTGACACAGACCTCGCCGGCGTCATTGCAGAGATCGATATCCACTTTTGCAATACTATCGTTTACGCCTCCCTGGGTATAGCGGGTATAGACCCACATCGCATCCTGGCAGGGGCCAAACACCTCGACCTCGCCCAATGCGAAGGGAACAATCAAGCGAGGCTGGGAACTCCAACGCGCCCGGGGATTCCCCGTCTCATTTACGATCTCGACGCCAAAACCCACAATACTCTGGAGGGCCCCGTCTATCAGGCTCGGGTGCAAAACGTACCGTCCCGACTCAGCCCGCAATCCTTTGGGAAGGGAAATACGGGCCAAGAGCCCGTTTTTTCCGATGGACACCATCTCCAAACTGCGATGTCCCGAGCCATAATTCAGGCCGGCTGCGTCGAAAGCAGCATAGCATTCCTTGGCGTCCAATTGGGTCAGGCCACATTCAGCGCCCAAGGCCGCAATATTCAACGAAGGAGCGCCAGGCAGGCTGCACAACGCCATCGATCCACGGCTATGCAGGATGATCCCCTCTCCCGCCACCCCGTCGCCGCTCCGGCTATAAATCCGGAAGGCCATTTGACCGGACTCAGCGGGCTCGAGAGCGATCTCTAGAGCCACTGGATTTTCGCCGCCTTCCAGCGGACGGTACCAGGCCACATTGCTCAGGCGAATCGATTCACCCTCCTTCCGCGCTCCGGCAGATGCCAGTTCGCCGACGAAACGGGCCAACTCCAGATGGGCGGCGGCAGGAAAGACGGGCCGCCCTTGCACGACGTGGTCGGCGAGGAAGAATTCCTTGCCGCTAAACGTCGACGCGAATCGCAGGCCCGAGAGGTCGGAGACATTCCGCTGCACCAAAGGATGAAGCGCACCAGACGCCTCCGCGGTTGTAGATATCGCCTCCGGTGCCGTTAAGGCACCTTTGTCCAGGAGCGCCTGCATTCGGACTGCGCCGTCTTCCACCCAGTACTTCTCGCGCGCAAAGGGATACGTGGGCAGGGATACCCTATGACAAGGCTGCCCTTCGAAAAGTCGTCCGTAATTTAGATTATAACCCTGCACGAACAAGTCCGCCACAGTCGACAGGACCTGCAAGTACCCGTTGGAATCCATTGCACCGCGGCAGCGTTCAAGACACTCGTTGCCAAAAGCCTTCAGCGCCTGCTGCTCGCGAACGTTCAGTTGGGTAAGCTGACCCGCCCACGCCAAAACCGGCCGCGTGCCCTTGAGCCACGCCCGGATGATTCCAACCAGTTCGTCCCGATCACGAACCACACACGCCAAACGGTGATCCAAGTGCCGACGGCCGACCAACAACGTGAAACTTATATCCGCGCAGTACAACCCTGGATCCCCTTCCACGCGTTCGACGAGTTCGTCCGCCAACTGCCGCAGTTGGGCGTCGGAACCCGCCGAAAGAACAATGAGGTATATTGGTTCGGTGCGCGGAGTGCGGACAATATAGGGAGCTTCCTCAATGACCATGTGGGCATTGGTTCCGCTAAACCCGAAGGCACTGATCGCCGCACGACGCGGTGTTCCCAAGGGAGTCTCCCAGTCCTGCAGGCGGGTATTAACGTAAAAGGGCGTGTCGTCGAAACGGATGGCGCGATTACCCGATTGAAAATGGAGCGAAGGAGGAATCTGGCGATGCTTGAGCGCCAGCAACAACTTCAGCAAGCCCGCGACTCCAGCGGCGGCGGTGGTGTGGCCAATATTGGTCTTGATGGAACCGATGGCGCAATACTCCTTTCGGTTCGTGTCTTTGCGGAAGGCGCGGGTTAGGGCGTCGAACTCGATTGGATCGCCCAGCTTGGTCCCGGTTCCATGGGCTTCCACCAATTGGATCTGCTCTGGATGAATCTGAAAGTTCTCATAGACCAGTCGTTCCAAACGTTCCTGTGATTCGGCGCTGGGAGCGGTCACCCCATTTGTGGCCCCATCTTGATTGATGGCTGAACCTCGAATCACGCCATGAATGGAATCGCCGTCACGCACGGCATCAGACAATCGCTTGAGCACGACCACGCCAACTCCTTCACCAGGAACGAAGCCATCCGCATGCTGGTCAAAGGTGTGGCACTTGCCCGTGGGTGAAAGCATCGCCGCCCGGTTGGCCGCGATATAGAAAAGTGGGGTTGACTGCACGAACACCCCGCCCGCCAGGGCCATTTCCGTCTCACCGCACCACAATCCCTGGCATGCAAGGTGAATGGCGACCAGGGAACTGGAGCAAGCCGTATCGACGGCAACCGCGGGGCCATGCAAATCCAGGTAATAGGAGATCCGCGCGGGGATCACCGATGACGAATTGCCCCACATGGATTGGGGCGGGAGGTTGTTGCCAAACAATTCCTTATAATCGCTGGCATTGTGCCCGACATAAACACCACAGGCACACCCCTGCACGCTTTTTCCAGCGTATCCCGCGTCCTCCAACGCCCGCCAGGCTTCCTGGAGAAAAATCCGCTGCTGCGGATCCATATAGGCAGCCTCGACACCGGATATATTGAAAAACAGCGGGTCGAA
>DATJII010000207.1:0-34646 GCA_035493435.1 Candidatus Limnocylindria bacterium
AAAAGGCGGGAATTTCGCGTCCTACCGAGAAAAATGGCCAGGCCCGTTGCGAATTTTGAGGAATTGCAGGAACGGTCAGGATTTCCGCGCCATGGAATTGGTAACACAATTTGATCCGCGGCAGGTGGTAGAACTCGCTCACCGCCAGAAGGCGTGAGGCGTGGATCGATTGTGCGTAGTCGAGAGAGTGACGCACAGTGGCCTCCGTATTGAGCCCGGAGAGGTCGGCAACAATGGCCGTTGCGGGCACGCCCAATCCGATGGCCATTCTGCGCATGGATTCAGTTTCGTGCACCGCGCCGTCTCCCGGGCCACCGGAGAAATAGAGCGTTTTCACCGTCCCGTCGCGATACAGATCACAGGCCCGGCGAACGCGGTCCGCCAGTGCCTCCGAAGGCTTTCCATCAGCGTAGGCTCGGGCGCCAAAAACCACGGCCACGTCCGCCGGGCGCTGGTAATTGGTCCAGCCGAGACAATAGGCCTGGAAAACAGGAAAGAGGCCCAGACAAGCGATTGCGGTCGCGAAAATCTCGGCGGGACGGCCGCCACATTGGAGCCGTGGTAAGCAAGCGACGCGTGCAATCGCGCCAAAAGCCAAGGCAATGAGGAACGACAGGGGAAACGGAAAACCTCCTTCGACCTTCCCGGTGAGGAATAGCCCTACCACCACAACGCCATTCACCAGTGCCACCATGGTCGATAAGGTGGCGACGGCTGCGACGAGCCAAGAAAGTGTGACTGTCGGTTTGCGCAACGATCCCCAAGCCAAAAAACTGATCCCAGCCACAACGTCAAGAACTCGAACCGAGGCTGGAGGGAGGGCTCGAAGATCGAGCCACCAAATCGTCAAGTCGACGGCCGGATTGACGAATTGGGCGATGAACGCCACGAGAAAGAGACACCCCAGGAACAGCGCCAGCCCACGCGCCGTGGCGTGGCTATGCCGCGACGAGATTCGTTGGGGTTGGGAGATGTCGAGGCAGCCGGTTATGGGAATCGTCGCGTTCATGGCGGTTACTAGTTATGTAGTTCGAGGGAAACAACGTTTGAAGCTCTCAATGGTCTGCCTTGCCGCAGTGATGCTGTCGGGTATAGGCAAAACCTCAGCGGATACGTAGCCCGAGTACTGGATATCGCGGAGCGCGCTGGCGATCGGCTCCATCTCCGTGTGGCCGAAGCCAATCGCACGCCGGTTGCTGTCGGCAAAATGAACGTGTCCCACCAACGGCCCGGCCAGGCGCAGTGCCGCCGCGATGTCCTGCTCCTCAATGTTCATATGGAAGAGATCGCAAAGCAGTTTGACGTTTCGCGTCCGAAGCGTCCGGAGGAATTCCACGGCACTTTCCACCGTGTTGAATAGATTCGTCTCGTAGCGATTGAGGGGTTCGTAGAGCAGGGGAGTCTCCAGGGCCAGGGCTCGGGGCCCGAGTTGGTCGAGTTCTTCCCTCAGCCAGCCCAGGGTCTGTTCCCGCGAGGCATTGGGTTGCACCTTGCCTTGCATCGAGCCGATGATGGCAGGTACTCCGAAGCCGCCCGCAAAATCGATGACCGCCCCGATGAAATCGCGCGCACACATCCGTGCGTGTCCATCGGGGTCGGTGAGTGAAAGCTTGCGCAACAACCAGCCCGCTCCGGTGCCCACGGCTGCCAGGGAGAGCTTATGTTCCCGCAATAGAAGCTTCAGCCGATGGGCGTCCAAGTCATCCGCGTGCGTGGGGAAAATCTCCACGGCGTCGAATCCCAAGGCGGAAGCCTGGGCCATGGCGGATTCCAAGCCATCCCAGAAGACAAAGGGGCCTCCCTTGGCCTCCGGGACCAGGGAAACGGTGACTGCCGAACGAATCATTGACGTGATTTCTCGGCATTGGACCGAAAGAAGACAAGCAGGAACCGGTGTAGGTTATGCACCGGGAGGCTCTATGGCACCGCTTTCAGCTCCGCTTCAGTCCACGATTCGGTTCGTTTGCCCAATTGCAGGCGGATACTCTTGATGGTGGCGGGTTCAACCGGCATGGCCGTGTGATCCCAGGCGCGGCGGACGTAGGTGAGGATGCCGGCAATCTGGTCGTCGTTGAATAGGTTGGCCATGGAAGGCATCTCCAGGTCGAAGGTCCGGCCGTTGACATTCAGCGGACCGTGAACGCCTAGCAGGACAATTCGGGCCAGCCTTTGTTCGGAGCCCAACACCCATTCGGAGTCTGCCAGGGGCGGCGCGAGGCCCGCCAGTCCCTGGCCGTCCGTTTGGTGGCAGCCCGCGCAGGTGGCGGCGAAGAGTTCCTGCCCTTTGGAAAATCGACTCTGCTGGGCTGCGTTGAGGGCGACGACAATGGGTGGCGCCACATAATTGGGCAGACCCGGCCAGGAAATGGCGCGTTCGATGGTGGCTACACGTTTGGCGTCGCCGGGAAGGTCAGAGGCTTTGAGCATTCGCCAGGCAAAAGGTTCTCCTCCCAGCCGAATCGGACCGCGGGAAGCGGACCGGATAATGGAGGGCGCAGCTTCGGCGGCTCCCTGCAAGAGAGCGGTGCGAATCGGGCCGGTGCTGTCGGCGGCGGATTGAAGCAAAACCTCTACGTTGGCGGCGTTTCGGGAAGCCACGATACAATGAGCCAGACCCGCGATGAACCGCCGGGCATCTTCCTCATCCTTGGGCCAGGAGAGATCTTTCAGGATGCCCTCCAAGATGGGCCGTTCCCGATTATATAGGCCTGACAACAGGGCGTCGGTGAGTTCTTCACCGCCACCCGGTGCACGAGCCATTTGGATCATGGCCTTCTCCGCGATGGCGTCCGTGGTTTGTCCCAGGGTCAGAGCCAGTTGGAGCCGCACATCGGCGGACTTTTCCCGCTGGGCCATTCCCGACAAGCGCTCGATGAATTGGCTGGCCTCCTCGCCGCGCAGGAAGTTTTCTGACAGCCGAACGGCGGCGACCCGTACTTTGGAGTTCTTCGCATCAAGATTGGCCAACACGCTGGCTTCATCGAGTTCCGCCATGCCGTCCAGGGTCCACAACGCATGCAGACGAGACCAGGCATTGGTCCCTTCGGTCGCCAACTTGCGCAAGGGAGCGACAGTGGTCGCGGGCCGGGATTCTACCAGCAATCGTTGAACTGTTTCCCGCACCCAGCCATTCGGGTGATTGAGCAGTTGTACCCAGGATTCGCGGTTGGATCTGGAAAACGTGGGCAGCGTCTGGAGTGGTCTACCTGTATGGACGACTCGATAAATCCGCCCCATGCCGGTGGGTTTATCCAGGCTCCTGGCTTCCGTTTGGTGCCGCAGGTAGCTGGTGAGAGAGATTCGGTGCTCCAGGAGCCCGTGGTAGAAATCGACGATATAAAGAGATCCGTCCGGGGCGTTGGCGAGCGAGACGGGGCGGAACCGTTCATCGGTGGAGGTCAGGAATTCGGCATGGGAGTATGCTTGTTTGCCGTGCAGTGTGCCGTTCTCTTCCCAGAGAATATTGCGCTTGATTAGATTGCCCGCCGGTTCGCATACAAAGGCGTTTCCGTAGAATTCGTCGGGAAACTGGTTGCCTCGATAGATAAGCGGGGAACAGGCCGCGGTGAAATGGGCCAGTGTCCCGTCGTCGCGCAGGATGCCAGCCCGATACCCGCGATTGACTGCCGGATTTACCCTCGCCGGCCAGGTCGTCTGGTCCTTGATCGGATCCACATTCAGTCCGGCGCCGGTGCGGTAATGCGAATTTCGCTGGAGATAGTGGGAGGAAATGAGATCAATGCGGAACTGGTCTTCGTTGGAATTATAAACCAGCCGCCCGGCGTCATCCTGTGAGAGTCCATATTGGCCGCGAGGGACGGTGGGTTCCCGCTGCCATTCGCCGGTCGCCAGGCGTTTGAGACGAAAAGGCCACCCGGCGGTATAGATCCAGTTGTCCAGGGCCCACACCAGGCCGTTGGGAGTGTGCTGGGGATTTCCTGCCACGCTGAAGTCTCGTGCCAGTTCCATCTTCGTGTCGCATTTCAAGTCGCCATCGGTGTCCCGACAAAACCAGAGATGAGGTGGCGCTCCCACCAGCACCCCGCCCGTGGCCAAGGCGATGGCCCCCGGCATCACCAACCCGGTGAGGAACTCGGTGCGCTTGTCCATTTTTCCGTCGCCATCGGTGTCTTCCAACACGGCGATTTTTCCGACGGGCTGATCTTCGCCAATGCCATCGGGGTTTGGCATATAGCCGCTCATCTCGACGACCCATATGCGGCCGCGGGTATCGAAGCGAATGCAGATGGGATCATGAACCAAGGGTTCGCTGGCCACGAGTTCGATGCGGAATCCGGGCTGAAGCGCAAACGAGGCGAGCGCCTTGTCGGGTTCAAGCGGCGGGGCAGGGGGGATTTTGTCGGCCGACACCCGTGGTGTCTGCTTAACGCCCGCTGAATCCGACTGGTCGCCGAGTTGTGCGCGGGCAGGCAATACCACAGCAGCCGCGAGCAGGCAGATCGCCGCTTGGAAGACTCTAAAGGCGAAAGAGTTTCTGCGAATTATCATGGAACAGTTTTCGTTCGATCTGCTTGGAGGGTGCGAGGCGTCGAATAGCCGCAATAATCTGGGCGCCTTCGCATCCCGGACCGCGTCCCAGGGTGTCGGCACAGTCGGTGCCCAGGAGGAGTTTGTCTTGGTGGCGGGTTAGGAATTCCCGGGTTTGGTCTTCGTCACGAATCAGTGAGTTAAGTCCCGAACCGGCGGAAAGGTCGCCGAAGATGTTGGGATAGTCCGAAAGGTAACGGTCGGTAATCCCGCCGGGGCGCACACCAGTCTTTGGATAGAGGTTGCTTCGTTCGATATGGTCGCGGTCAATGTTCGCCCACCAAGTCTGGGCGTGGCCGATGAAATTCGTCTTCGGAAACTTTTCCAGGATCTTATAGAACCGCTCGAAACCGTAGTTATAATCCTGGAACTGCCAGTGCATGAGGATCGGCACCTTATAGTCGGCTGCCAGTGCGTAGAGTCTTTGGGAGTCGGCGGAATCGCAGTCGACGCCGAATTTTTGCTCGCCGATGACCACCGCGCCGAGCTTCAGGTACTTCTCGATCTCACCCGGAGCTTCAGGAAGGTCGGTTACTTCATTCGCACCGAAGGAGAATTCCTTGGAGTGTTCCAGGGCAAAACGGTAACAGCGTTCGTTGCCGTCGCACGTGGCTTCCAATCCGTTCGATCGCCCCTCATGCGTGGACGGGCGCAAAACTGAACGCCCTGAAGGAAGGAGAATAGTTCGGGTGATACCCATGGCGCGCTGGTGCGCGAGAAATTGGGTATCGTTCCGTCCCGGTTCGATCAGGTTCCATTCCTTGTCCCGCTTGCCGCCGTAGCTGAGGTGCTGGTGGATATCGATGACCGGCTCCGTAGTGGCAGGCGATTCATCCGCCAATGGTGAAGCCCCGAAAGCCAAGGATCCAGCGCCGGCCGTAGCGGTCAGAAATCTGCGGCGATTCATGGGGAGTGATGCGCTCATCGTCCTCCGGCAAGGCTACGGAGTGGTGGGCACCGCCGCAAGCATACGCCAGACGAAATCGGTCTGCGCCAGCCACCCCGGCCAAAGAATCATCTTGTGTCCGGGCAAGGAAAATGCACCGGTCCCAAGGGGCGGAACGCTTCCACCTTCACCGGAATTGGAAGCACTTCGGCCCGCCCAACATCGTTGGTGCGGGTTTTCAAAATGGGTCATCATCGTCGCATATTTCACTTGTAATCGAACGCCGGAGCATTGAAGTCGCAGAATCGATCCCGGCATCCTGTCAATGTATTGACATTCGCGTGAGCCATCGGCAGTTTCGCGCTCCCTGGAGAGTTGATTACTATGTCGATGACTTGTACACGTACTTGGACTGGTACGATTGGTTCTCTGTCGAGAATGGCGCGCATCCGTTTCTTGGGGGTGGCATCCAGTGCATGGACTTCGCTTTTTTTATGGATTGCGTGGGTGATACTAAGTGTTGCCATCTGTTCCGGTCCGGCGTTGAGGATTGCCGCCCAAGAGTTTACCGTGATCACTTTCGCTGGTTCGCCCGGCCTGGCGGGCAGCAGTTCGGGACCGGCATTGGGTGGGGCGCGGTTCGATAGCCCCCAAGGCGTCGTCGTGGCGGCGGATGGAACGGTTTACGTGGCGGACACCGGTAATTCCACCATCCGCAAGATCGCGCTAGGCGGGAATGTGTCGACAATTGCCGGCGTGGCGGGATTGACCGGCACCGCCAACGGAAAAGGACCCGAATCGCGGTTTTTCTATCCAGGCGGATTGGCCATTGACGGCCATGGCAACTTGCTGGTGGCCGACACTTTCAATCACGCTATCCGAAAAGTAACGTCTGAAGGTGTCGTGACTATCTTTGCCGGCAAACCTGGCGCCGCCGGGAGCGCCGAAGGGCTGGCCAATCTGGCCCGCTTCAACAATCCGTCCGCGTTGGCGGCAGACGCCCTCGGAAATCTCTATGTGGCCGACAGTGGGAATAATTCCATCCGCGTGATTTCGGCCAGTGGCGTAGTCGCGACCCTCGCCGGGAAGTCGGGACAAGCTGGGATTGTGGATGGTTTTGGGGGCTCTGCCCGATTCAATTTTCCAAGTGGCATCGCCGTGGCATCTAATCAACTGTGGGTGGCCGATGCCCTGAATCATACTGTCCGGACGGTGACCTTTCAGGGAAGTGTATCAACGCTTGCGGGCCAAGGTGGAGTTCCAGGGACAATGGACGGGCTGGGCCGGAACGCCGCGTTCCGAAATCCCCACGGCATCGTCGTAGATAGCCAGGGATTCGCCTTTGTCACGGACGAAAAGAACCAAACTGTACGGTCCATCAGTACGACGGGACTTGTCACAACGACCGCCGGGCTATCCGGAGGCAAAGGCACCAACGATGGGCCGCCAATTCTTGCCAGATTTTCCGGACCGACCGGGTTGGCGGTTGACTCTTCGGACTCGTTGTTCATGGCCGACACGGCCAATCATGTGATCCGTAAGATCGTATTAATCCATCCCCGTCCAACGCGGATCATCGAATTGGGAGGAGACCTGAGCTTTGGGGAGGTTGGGATTGGGCTTCATTCGTCAAGGGATCTGGCTGTAGTGAATAGGGGAAATTCGGCCCTTCAGATTACCGGAATTAGTGTTCCGGATGGATTTACCGCTGCGTGGACGGGAGCGGTCCAACCGGGTGAGACCAACGCGATTTCCGTGACTTTCAATCCATCGGCGGTAGCCGGCTATTCCGGGCTGATGGTGGTCGAATCGGATGCCACCTCGGGAAATGGATCCATAGGTATTGCCGGTTCGGGAATAATCATCCCGCTACCTGTGATCTCTCTGGCTGGAAATCTTGCCTTCGGTATCGTGCCGGTCGGAAATGTGGGGCGTCGAGTGCTGACTATTTCCAACCCGGGAACCGGGCCATTGGAGGTCTTTGGCTTGACCTATCCCCTTGGGTTCAGTGGTGCGTGGAGTGGAACTATTCCGGCTGGAGGTCAACACTCAATAGAGGTGGGCTTTTCTCCGCTGACGGAGAGCGCGTATGTGGGGGTGGTGCGAATCGATTCCAACGCCTCGTCGGGGGGGGCAAGCATTCCTATCGGAGGGCTGGGTGTCAGGGAAATTCGCAGGGAGATATCGCTGTCCGGGAGCATGGTCTTCCCGGACGTCAATATCGGATTGAGAGCTTTTTCCGACCTCGTGATTCAAAATGACGGCAACAGCGATCTGGTTGTAACAAGGGTAAACTGCCCTGTCGGTTTCCAATGTCCGTGGACGGGGGTGGTGCCAGGAGGTTCAAAACGTATCATTCCAGTGGTTTTTGCGCCTTCCCAGGCGGGCGTCTACGCCGGGACTATTTCGGTCGACTCCAACGCAACCGCGGGGAGAACGTCGTTGGCCTCAAGCGGGAGGGGGACGATTGGAAAGGGCGATAACGGATGGCATATCGAGAGAATTGCCGCCCGAGTTTATCCGATAACCAATGGTTTCTACCCTTCCTATCCCTTCAGGACCGCTGTGTATCAACGAATCTGCGTCACGCCGAATAACGAAATAGCAATCCTCGACCGGGAATTCGCGGTCCTTTCGAAATCCACGTTGTTGGGCGCGGTGAAGGTTTTTGCAGGCAGATCCGGATATTTCGGTGGTACGGACGGCGACGGCTTGGCGGCGCGTTTCCAACAGCCGTCATCGATTGCATGCTCGCCTTCCGGGTATTTATACGCCACCGACGGGTTTGGTGTGCGCCAAATAGATCCAAACGGGGTGGTGACGACGATTTTTTCCGACAATATCGATGGTTTCGAGGGACCCGCGGGGGCCATCGCGTATAGTCCAGGTGGGGCATTGTATTTCTTGGATTATCGTTATCGGTTGTTCAAGATGGATCGCCCTGGAACAGTTCGCAAAGCGGAACTTCTTTTGGGGAAGGCGCAATGCATGTCCGCCCTTTCGGATGGACGGATAGCTGCGGCCTTATATTCGGACGGCGTAATACAGGTAAGGGGCGAAATTCCTGGGACTAACCAATCGACATTCTCCACCGTCATCGGTGATTTTGGCAATCACGGTTTTCGTGATGGGAGTTGGCACACCGCACAATTCAACTCTCCTTCCAATATTGCGGTTGACCATCTTGATAATCTTTATGTGGCTGACATGGGAAATGACGCCATTCGGATGATTCAACGGTCGGATTTCTCGGTCCAAACGGTTCTAGGCAATAACCGCAATTGGAAGCCGGACGGTGTTTTCGGAACCAATGCACTGCTGTCCAACCCAGTGTCGGTGGCTGTGGATTCGGACCAGAATCTGGTCATTCTGATGGATACTGGCGGCGGTATTTTGCGAGGGATTCGTCGTAACTCGCCGATCAGGAATCTCACACCTGTCATGGTTGGTGACGTTTCTACGATCGGAGTGGGTGAATCGGATCTTCGCGATCTCTGCCTGATGAACACGGGGACCGACGCTGTGCATGTTCGCGGTATCAAGGTGCCAGAAGGATTTAAGGGTGCGTGGGCTGGGACGATCGCCCCAGGTGGGAGCGTCCATGTGCCGGTTGAATTTCGTTCCAGTATCCGGGGCAGTTTTCACGGTGCAGTCCTCCTTGATTCGGATGCCAATCAAGGGGCGGACCTTATTGATGTGGAATGGGTTGCCGTAGAAAATCCCCAACGCAAGATGACCGTCCTTGGCGACCTCGATTTTGGCGAATGTGCGGTGGGGGAAGAAATCCACCGTTCGATGACTAATTTCATTTCCGGAACCGCGACCGTGAATGTCTCTGGCGTGTTATTGCCCGCGGGTTTTTATGGCGCCACGAAAGTGGCTGCGACCCCCAAGAACTCCTCCACGACAAATGAAGTCGTGGTGGACATCACATTCCGACCTTCGGAGGATCGCGAATATGGCGGATTACTCATCGTTAACACGGATGCAACAGGAAGTGTTAATTATGTTTCGATCTCGGGTCGAGGCCGGCCCAAGGCCGGACCGCGACTCCAAGTGGCGGTCGGCTCGCCTTCAGGCCCACTGCGAGTGAGCTGGCCCCTCGCGTATTCGGGTTATATACTGGAATCCAGCAGCTTGCTGGGGCCGGGCGCCACTTGGACGCCGCTCACGAATGGCATTGTCACCGAGGGCAATGAGTCCAGTTTTTCGATCGAGAAGAATCGTTTGCAATCCTTCTTTCGGTTGCGCAAGCCGTAGGAGGGCTGACTCGTGGAATCCGGGCTGGGTGAAAAATCCGGCAGGGTCCGGTAAAATGGGAGCGCTGGCGTTAAACCCCGGAGCAGATGTGGAAGGGGTGACTTAGACGGGCTGGTGCTGGTAGGAATCATCGGCAGCCCTGCTCGAAACCCTGCCATCGGGAGGTGACTCGCGTTTGCCACGGAGCGCTTCGTAGTGAACAATCCCCGTTTCCTGCCAGTCGGGCCGGGAAACGGAAATGAACAGTCCGAGATACGAATTATCAGATGCCGCCGCGTTGCGGTTGGTTGTCGAAGGCACGGCTTCGGAGACCGGTGCGGACTTTTTCCGTGCTTTGGTCCGGAACCTGGCCGAAGTGATGACCACGACCGGCGCCTGGGTCACGGAATACGAGCCCCAGGCCCGGCGCCTGCGTGCCATGGCCTTCTGGATTGGTGGGCGGTTCATTGAGGATTTCGAGTACGACATTGAAGGCACCGTTTGCGAGGTGGTGGTCGAGTCCAAGAAACTCATACACATTCCCGACCGGCTGGTGGAATTATATCAGGGTCACCCGGATCTTCGTCCGCACAATCCTGTCAGTTACCTCGGCGTGCCGCTGCTCGGCTCGCAGGGGGAAGTGATGGGGCATCTTTCAGTGCTCGACTCCAAGCCGCTTCCAGCCGACCCGCGCCTGATCTCGCTGTTTGAAATATTCGCCGCCCGGGCCGGGGCCGAGCAGCGCCGCCTGCGGGAAGAGCAGGAAGTACGATTGCGGGAGGAGCAGTTGACCGCATTGCTGGAGAGCGCCATGGACGGGGTGGTCGTGCTGGATGCAGCGGGACGCATCGTCCGGGTGAATCCCGCCGCAGAGCGATTGTTCGGCTGCACGAGCGAAGACCTTCTGGGGGAATGTCTGGCCGATTTTCTGCCACCCGAGAGTGCTGGGCACTTCGGTGCCTTGGTCAAGGAATTGGACGTCGCCTCCACGGGGCAGAAGCCTTTTTGGCTTCCCCAAAGTTTCATGGTTTTGCGCTGGGACAAATCGCCCTTTCCAGCCGAAGCCACGGTCTCCCGATTTGTGAATCGTGGCTTGGTATTTCATACCGTCATCCTGCGCAACGTGGACGAGCGGTTGGCCGCCGAGCAGAGAATCCTGCTGCTGACCCAGGAGGCCGAATTCCTCCGCGATAGCGTGCGGGAATTCACTGGGATGGGAGCGATGTTGGGAGCCAGTCCCGCGATGAACGAGCTGTTCGAATCGCTCAAGCGGGTGGCCGTAACCGATGCCACGGTATTGATTTTTGGCGAAACGGGTACTGGCAAAGAGTTGATTGCCCATTCCATTCACCAGGCGGGACTCCGTCGCGACAAATCCTTGGTGCGTGTGAATTGTGCGGCGATTCCCGGCGCGCTAATGGAAAGCGAGTTTTTCGGACACGAACGGGGTGCCTTCACGGGCGCTACCAGTCGACGAGAAGGCCGATTCGCCTTGGCGGATGGCGGCACCATCTTTCTCGATGAGGTGGGCGAACTGCCGCTCGATCTCCAGGCCAAGCTGCTGCGGGTGCTGCAAGAGGGGGAGTTCGAACCGCTGGGTAGCACCCGTACCCACAAGGTGGACGTCCGGGTGATCGCCGCCACGAATCGCGACCTGGGCCGCATGGTAAAGGAAGGCGAGTTCCGCGAGGATCTCTACTATCGCCTCAACGTTTTTCCCCTGCGGGTTCCGCCGTTGCGGGAGCGGGGATCGGATACCGTTTTGCTCGCCACCGAATTTGCCCAACGGTTCGGGCGGCGGATGGGGCGGCGCCTCGCGTCACTCAGTCTCGATGATATCCGGCGACTACAGAACTACCGTTGGCCGGGGAATGTACGTGAGCTTCAAAATGTGATCGAACGGGCGATCATACTGTCGAGCGGGGCCCAATTGGAACTGGCTCGCGCCATGCCTGAGACGCTCCCCGTATCACCACCGGAGGCGGGGACGACGAATACTACCGAAACACGCATTCTTAGTTCCCAGGAGTTTGAAGCCCTCGAGCGCGCCAATATTGAACGTGCTCTGGCCGTGTGTGGCGGCAAAGTCTCTGGGGAGAGCGGCGCGGCCAATCGGCTGGGGCTCCCCCCATCAACCTTGGCGTCCCGGATGAAGGCGCTGGGGATCCAGCGCCCGGCCTGACGGAATCTGCTCCTTCACGAAAAATCGCGAGTCAAGGTCACGAGATTTCGTGAGTCGCGATCTTTCGCGAGGCTCGGTTCGCTCGCATTTCGCGAAAAAGCCCACAAAACCGACTCTCGCGAGAGAGCCTGCGGATGGCACGCCGCCAGCACTGGAGTCAGTCGCTGCACGGGAATCCCGTTGCGGCGTACCTTCACTCACACATGACACGAATCGAGAAAACAGTGACTCCTTCGACTGCTCCCGCTCCCTCAACGCCTGTCGCTCCCGACATCCAGTCCATCAAGGCTCGCCAGAAAGCCACTTGGGAAAGTGGCGATTTCGGCGAAGTGGCAAAACACATCATGGTGGATGCTGAATCCTTCATGGCCCGGGTTCCACTACGCCCCGGAATGCGCGTGCTCGACGCCGCTTGCGGCACGGGTAACCTGGCCGTCCTCGCGGCGCAGCGGGGATGTGGCGTCTCCGGCCTGGATATAGCCGCCAATCTCATTGTCCAGGCTCGTTCGCGTGCGCAAAAAGAAGGGCTGGGCATCGAGTTCACCGAAGGGGACGCCGAGGAAATGCCTTATCCCAGCGCGAGCTTTGATGCCGTGGTGAGCATGTACGGCGTCATGTTCGCGCCGCGACCTGAAAGGGTGGTCAGCGAGTTGTGCAGGGTGGTGAAACCGGGTGGGATCATTGCCTTGGCAAATTGGACGCCCGATGGATTCATCGGCAAGATGTTCACCGTTTTCAGCCGCCATCTTCCTCCACCTGCGGGCATTCCCTCACCACTCCTGTGGGGTAGTGAAGCAGTCGTCCGGCAGCGTTTTGCCGGGTGTGCGGAAGAACTGAACTTCACACGAAGCACGGCTCGCATGTGCTTCCCATTCAGCCCGGCCGGTACCGTCGATTTCTTTCGCCGATACTATGGACCGACGCACCGGGCGTTTGGAACGCTTTCCCCCAGCGGCCAGGCGGCCCTGTTGCAGGATCTCATTGAACTGCAGACCCGGCACAATATTTCGCCCCGCCCGAACGAAACCGAAACCCCGTCCGAATACCTGAAGATCCACGCGATCCGGACCGTTGGAGTATAACTGTCAACCAAACCATCCCAAAACATGTATAACAAAGAAAACCTGAAGAAACTGAAACAAATGGACGCCGTGGCGCCCGAGGTCATGAAAGCCTTCTGGGCCTTCGACAAGGCGGCCGTGGCCGACGGGGCAATCCCGGTGAAATACAAAGAGCTGATTGCCATCGCCGTGGCCTTGACGACGCAGTGCCCTTATTGCATCGAAATCCACACCGGCAACGCTCGCAAGGCTGGGGCGACGGACACTGAGATCACCGAGGCCGCCATGGTGGCTGCCTCCCTGCGCGCCGGAGCCGCCGTCACCCACGCGACCCACGCGCTGCTCGGGTAGTGCCGGCCTGTGGCGGTCACTGTTCTTTCGGTGACCGCCCCTCTCTCTGGTTCGACATTTCAAGGTAGACTTTACGAGGGCAAAGCGTGCGGAGGCCAACTTTGCCCGCCGTAGACGTCGAACGCGCCCGAGTGCCGGGATTCGATTTTAAAGAAAATTTCAGATGTAATCGAATTCCCCGCGGCCAATTTCGCAGCGCGGTGTAGGTGTTTTTCAAGGTGTTGACATTCGTTGGGGGCGTTGGCAACTTCACGGGCCTAAGGAGTGCAGTTTTCCCATGATGCCCATGACCCGTACGTTTGTTTGGATAAGTGCTTTTGGTTCTTTGTCGAGAACAGCCCTGACTTTTTTTATGGCAGGTTTTTGCAACTCGACAACCCTTTGTTTCCTAAGGCTCGTTTTGGCGAGTTTGGTATTTATAGAAGCTTCGCGGCCTTTCTCCATGGCGGTAGCCCAAGACTTTACTGTGACGACCTTTGCGGGTTCTCCAGGCCGTGCTGGCAACAGTTCGGGACCGGCCTTGGGCGGAGCCCAATTTGATAGTCCCCAGGGGGTCGCTGTGGCTTTGGACGGAACGGTTTACGTGGCGGACACCGGCAACTCCACGATTCGGAGGATCGCGACCGACGGAACTGTCTCGACCATTGCTGGGGTGGCGGGACTGAACGGCACCGCCAATGGAAAGGGATCGGAAGCCCGTTTTTTCTATCCGGCCGGGCTGGCCATTGATGAGCACGGAGACTTGCTGGTGGCGGACACGTTCAACCATGCGATCCGAAAAGTCACACCGGATGGTGTCGTGACTACCTTCGCCGGCAAGCCAGGTAGCCCTGGCAGCGGGGAAGGTGCTTCCAACCTCGCACGGTTCAACGATCCGTCTGCATTAACGATTGATTCCGCTGGAAACGTTTACGTAGCGGACAGCGGGAATAACACCATCCGTTTGATCTCGGCGAATGGAATGGTCTCAACCCTCGCGGGAAAGGCGGGACAAGTTGGAACCAGCGACGGATTTCGAAGCGCTGCGCGGTTCAATTTTCCCAGTGGGATCACCCTGTTAGGAGACCAGTTGTGGGTGGCTGATACGCAAAATCATGCCATTAGGACGGTAACTCTCCAAGGACAGGTATCGACGATTGCAGGCCAAGCGGGGACGCCCGGAGCCTTGGATGGAATCGGTCGGGCCGCTACATTCAGGAATCCCCATGGCATCGCCGTGGACAGCCAAGGCTATCTGTTTCTTGCGGACGATAAGAATCATGTTGTCCGATCTCTTTCTGAGAGCGGAGTGGTGAATACTGTGGCGGGGGTGGCTGGAAGCAAAGGGACGAACGATGGTCCGTCTCTTGGAGCCAAATTTTCCGGGCCGACCGGGCTGACGACGGATTCTTCCGACACCCTCTTCATTGCGGACACCGCAAATCACGTGATTCGAAAGGCCGCGCTAGCTCATCCGAGGCCCACACGAATCATTAAACTCGGTGGCGATCTGAACTTTGGCGAGGTCAACCTGGGGACGCATCCGACGCGCACTCTGACCATTGCAAATCTGGGAAATACTGTCCTGCAGGTGACGCAAATCACCGCACCTGGCGGTTTCACGATTTCTTGGACGGGATCGGTGCAACCCCATTTTACCAATGAAATTACTGTCACTTTCGGCCCCACCGCCGTAGCAGACTACTCCGGCGAAATCGTGGTCCAATCGGATGCCACGGCAGGAATCGGATCCTTACAGATCACCGGGGCAGGGGTTATCATCCCTTTGCCCGTGATAGCGTTGTCGGGAGACCTTTCATTCGGTGTGCTTGAGGTCGGCAGTACGAATCACCGTATTTTGACTATTTCAAACATTGGAAACGGGCCATTGGAGGTATCTAGGATTGTGTATCCCGGGGGATTTGCCGGTGCTTGGGCAGGCATCATTCCGGCAGGTTCGTCGCAGGCGATCGACGTTGTCTTTTTACCAACGACGGAGAGTGCGTATGAAGGGAGGGTGGAGATTGTTTCGAATGCCTCATCGGGCGAGGGAACGCTCGCAATGAGTGGCATAGGACTTCGAGAAGTCAGGCGGGAGGTCACGGTTACCGGAAACCTCGCATTTGTGAAAAATAGTGTGGGACTATCCGATTTGCGATTGATAACCGTTGTCAATGAAGGGTATAGGGACTTGAATGTTGCGAGAATCGTCTGTCCTGATGGCTTTGTTTGTCCTTGGCACGGCTTGGTGCCCGCCGGATCGCGAAGAAATATCATCATATGGTTCACGCCAGATGAGGTGCGGGATTATAGCGGGTTTGTGGTTTTGGAATCCGATGCCGGTGAGATCATTGGCAGGGTGCCGGTTAGCGGGACGGGCATGTCGGGGTGGACCGAATCCGGGTGGCGAATCTCGGACTTGACGATGCGAAAATATTCGGTTCCTGGCCTGGGAAGTGGCTCTGGGCGATTTGACACCAGTGGGAAACACTCCATATGCATCTCACCGAGGAATGAGATTGCCATTATCGACTCAGGCACGAACGCCATTTGGCGTGCCACGCCCCTGGGAGCGGTGAGCCTTCTCGCGGGAAATCCAGGGTCTTCGGGAAAATCGGACGGCAAAGGTATGCTAGCCCGTTTTTCAGGGCTGACCTCGGCAACTTTTTCGTCCACAGGTGAGTTGTATGTGGTCGATGCAGGCGAGATTCGCCGCATCACGCAGGATGGCAATGTGACAAGTTTGGGGTCGTTTGGACTCTCATCGTTGGTTGGAGATCCATTGTCCATTGCCTGGAGCGAGCCTGGGTATCTTTATATTTCCGACTACCGCCCACAAATGTTCCAGATGAACGGTCAACGAGTTACCAAACGGGTGGAATCACTTTTGGGATATGCGGATGCAATGGCTTCGAGTCCCGATGGACACGTCATCGCTGCTATTTCGGGCGCCGGCGTGGTGCAGGTCAGTGACGGGAAACCCCAGGTTGGGCTCCCCAAATTGCTAACGGTAATCGGTGGGGTCACCGGTCATGGATTTCGAGATGGAAACATGAGCACGGCTCTCTTCGCCAGGCCTTCCGGGGTGGCGGTTGATCTGTCCGGCAATATATTCATCGCCGATAACGGCAATCACGCCATTCGTATGATCGATCCAGTCAGTTATGGAGTGAAGACGATTCTGGGAAATGGCCCGCCCGCCAAACCGCCCACAGGAGTTTTTGGTACCGATGCCTCAGTCGATAGCCCAATCTCAGTTGCGGTTGATTCGGATCAGAATCTTGTGATTCTCGAAAATACCCGGGATTACCTGTTGCGAGGCATCCGGAAAGGAGCCCCTTCGAGATATCTCGTTCAAACTATGGCCTACAGTTTTGGCACCGTAGCGGTCGGAGAGTCTGTTGTTCGCGACCTGGCCCTGCAAAATCCGGGTGACAGCGAGATACACGTTTCGGGAGTCACCGCTCCGCAGGGGTTCCGGGCCTCGTGGTCGGGGGCTATAGCACCAGGGCAGACCGTTAACGTTCCGGTTGAATTCAATCCCAGTGGGATCGGGAATTTTCAGGGACTGATACTTGTGGATTCCGATGCCAATCAGGGCTTGGATACTTATTCAGTGAGTGGGGTGGCTGTTGATCGGGCGCAACGCCATTTGTCAGTTTTCGGTTCTTTCGATTTTGGTGAATGCGTGATTGGAGAGGAAGTTCACCGCACGGTGACAAATCGCGTTTTCGGAGGTGCGACAGTACGTGTTTTTGGAGTGTCGCTTCCGTCCGGTTTCTACGGTGCAACTGGGAAATCCTCCACCCCGAATTCGCTGAATTCCACCAATGATCTCACCCTGGAAGTTGTTTTCAGGCCTGCGGAAGTCCGCGCCTATGGGGGGCTGATGGTTGTGAATTCGGATGCGAGCGGAGAATTGCATTATGTCTCAGTTTCCGGCCGAGGTCGGGCAAAAGCGGATCCGAAACTAGAAATAGGCGCCGTTGCCGCCACCGGTCCTTTCCGTATCACGTGGCCGGGTGCGCAATCTGGTTACCTTCTTGAATCCAGTGAGACACTAGGCCAGGGAGCGATTTGGACGCCTCGGACCAATGGGATTCTCACCATCAGCAACCAGTTCAGCATTTCGATCGAAAGAGACCGAAACCAGGAGTTTTTCCGGCTGCGCAAACCGTAGGAAACGGATTCGCCTAGCCAGTTTCTCCAGTCCTCCCGCTTGCGGACTGGCATTGCCGCCTGTAGCTTCGCCGGAACATGGAGAGTAACGAGTCTCCCACACCTTCGAACGATTTTGGATCGACGCCGACGCCACCCCCTCCGGTTGCGCCTCCGCCACCGTTGGCTTCGGCTGCGCAACCAGCCTACGCCGCCCCAAAAGGGCCCAGTCCATCTCCGGCTCCCCGGCGCGGTGCTGGACTTTGGCCTTGGCTTTCAGTGGCGCTGATTTTCCTTCTGCTGGGCAGCGTTGCCTTGAATCTGGTGCTCGGTGTGCGGCGCACCTTTCTGAGCATCAAGACTCCTGGGAAATCGGCCCAAAAACACCATGGCTCCGAGACTCTGGATGAAATCGTGGTCAAGGATAGAGGAGTCTCCGACAAGATCGCAGTGATCACCGTGGATGGCCTCATCAGTGGCAGCGCGATGGAGGCCACCGGTCAGAGCATGGTAGAGTTCATTAAAGACCAGCTGGATCGGGCGGAAGAGGACGACGACGTTCGGGCCGTACTCCTGAAAGTCGATTCACCGGGCGGTGAAGTGTTGGCCAGTGATGAGATCTACAACGCCCTGAGGGATTTCCAGGCGACGACAAACGGCAAACCAGTCATCGTCTCCATGGGATCGTTGGCCGCTTCGGGAGGTTACTATATCAGTGCGCCTTGCCGTTGGATTGTGGCCAACGAATTGACCATTACTGGCTCCATTGGCGTCATTTTCCACAACTACAACTACCGCGGACTGATGGACAAAGTGGGTATCCAGCCCGACATCACCAAGAGTGGCAAACTCAAGGACATGTTGAGTGGCGAAAAGCACCTGGACGAGGTATTGCCCGAGGAAAAAGCGATCATGCAAGACATGATCAACGAGAGCTTTAAGAAGTTTAAGCAGATCGTCTCCGACGGACGGACTTGGGCCGCCACCCAGAATCGTAAAGAAAAGGTCACTGGCGGTAAGACCTTGGCAGCCAATTGGGAAGACTTCGCGGATGGGCGGATCCTGAGCGGTAATCGGGCCATGGAGCTCGGCTTGGTCGATGAACTCGGCGATTTTGACGCCGCAGTGGATCGAGCAGAAAAGTTAGTCGGAATTTCCGATGCCAATCTGGTTTCGTACGAACCGCACTATCGTTTGCCCTCCTTCCTGCGCTTCCTCGGAGCCTCGGAGGCCAAGTCCCTGAAGATCGACTTGGGACTGAATCCTCTGTCCAAGCTGCCCGAAGGACGCTTGTACTTCATGTCGCCGCTGCACATGCACTGAATTTCTGGGAGCGTCATCTTGCCTTAACCCTGACATTGACAGGCGCGGGGCAGGTCGTGATTCTCTGTCTGTAATACCGGTTGCGAGCCCCGATTTACGTTTTCGGGGCTTTTTGCTTCTGGACCAGCAGTACTAGCGACATGGCAAACGTCATCCTCGTAGGCGCCCAGTGGGGCGACGAAGGCAAAGGAAAAATCATCGATGTGCTGACCGAACAGGCGGACATCGTGGTTCGAACCCAAGGTGGTAACAACGCGGGACACACCGTGTTTGTGGGCAGCGACAAATACGTCCTGCACCTTATTCCCTCTGGAATCCTTCGCGCAGGCAAAATATGTGTCATCGGCAACGGTGTCGTAATCGATCCCGTCGGTCTGGTGGGCGAAATCGACGGATTGCATAAGCTGGGCGTCAAAGTCGACCAGAACCTGCTGATTTCCGAAACTGCCCATGTCGTTTTCCCCTGGCACCGGGAATTGGATGGCCAGCGCGAGATCCGCAAAGGCAAGAACAAGATCGGCACCACCAAGCGCGGCATCGGTCCTACCTACGGCGACAAGGTCGAACGTGTTGGCATGCGGATGATCGACGTGATCAATCCGGTGCGCTTTCCGCAGAAGTTGCGGGAACGTTTGGACGAGAATAATCGCATCCTCACGGCCCTGGGTGCGGAACCCTTGAGTTACGACAAGCTGTTGGCGGACTACACGGCAGCGGCGGATCGCTTGCGTCCGTTCGTCACCAACACCGTCGTGTACTTGCACGAAGCGACCCGACGAGGTGCCAATACCCTTTTCGAAGGCGCCCAAGGCACTTTCCTCGACATCGATCACGGCACGTACCCGTACGTGACCTCTTCGAACACCACCTCGGGCGGCGCTTGCACCGGTTCCGGTGTCCCACCCAATCGGATGGACAAGGTCGTTGGCGTGCTGAAGGCCTACACCACCCGGGTGGGCGAAGGACCGATGCCGAGCGAAGACAACTGGGTCTCGGATCTCTTGCATAACATGGGCCGGGAATTCGGCGCCACTACCGGACGCGCCCGACGTTGCGGCTGGTTCGATGCGGTGGCGACCCGCCATGCGGCGATGGTCAACGGTATCGATGAATTAGCCGTCACCAACGTCGACGGGCTCGATTCCGTTGAACAGATCAAGGTCTGCGTTGCCTATCGTGTGGATGGACAGGTGCTCAAGTACATGCCCAGTGATTGGGAAGTGGTCGCGCGTTGCGAACCGGTCTACGAGACTTTCCCGGGTTGGAAGTGCAACACTGAAAAGATCACCCGCTGGGAGGATCTGCCGGTGAATTGCCGCCATTACTTGTTGAGCCTGGCCCAGTTGACTGGCGCCCGCCTGACCATCGTCAGCGTAGGTCCCGCGCGTGAACAGACCATGTTCATCTAGCGCGGGTACGCCGGCCAATCGGTTGGTGATGAATTCAAGGATTGGATGAGCCCGGAGACTAAACTGTCGGCGGACGCGTTGGCTAATATCCCGACGCACGTTGCGGTCATTATGGATGGCAACGGCCGTTGGGCCAAACAGCGGGGTTTGCCGCGGGTTGAAGGGCACCGCAACGGCGTGGAGTCGGTTCGCGCGATTGTTCGCGCGGCGGGCGAGGCAGGGGTTAAATTTTTGACCCTTTACGCCTTTTCGGTCGAGAATTGGAATCGACCGAAGGATGAAGTGGACACGTTGATGAAATATCTCGCCCGATTCTTAAAGGGCGAGATCGGCGAGTTGAATCGCAACAACGTGAAGTTGGAAGCCGTTGGCCAAATCTGGCGGCTGCCCGAAGCCGTCCAGGAGCAACTCACCAAGACCAAAGCGGCCTTGGCCAAAAACTCTGGGCTTACCTTAATTCTGGCACTCAGTTATGGCGGACGGACGGAGATCGTGGAAGCTGTGCGCGCCATTGCGGCCAAGGCCAAGTCTTCCCAGTTGGACCCCGAGGAAATCAACGAGCGCATGATTTCCGAGCACCTTTATACCCGGCACTACCCCGATCCGGATTTGCTGATCCGGACCAGCGGGGAAATGAGGGTCAGCAATTTCCTGTTGTGGCAGATTAGTTACTCGGAATTCGTCATCACCCAGACGCTTTGGCCCGACTTTCGTAAGGCGCAGTTCTTCGAGGCGCTGGAAGAGTATGCCCGCCGCCATCGGCGCTTTGGCGGGGTTTGATCGGTGGCTAAGCCGGCCTCATGCAGTTGAGAAGGAAGTCCTTGCGCCGCAGATTCCTTCGAGCTGCGAGGCGTGAGGAGGGCGCGTATTGGGTACAAATACGTAACCGACGAATAACGAAGCAGATCGAAGGAAGATCAAGCAAGGGCGACTGATTCAACTGCGTGATTCCGGCTAAGGATTCAAATCCGGCCTCGGACGGCGGCAAAGCGCGTTTTCCATCCAGAGCTTCCAGACCATCCACAGCGCTTCGTACACGATGTTTTTGGACATCTTCGAGGTGCCTTGGAAACGGTCGGTGAAGATAATCGGTACTTCGGCGATCCGCATACCCCGGCGCCAAACCCGGTGGGTCAGCTCTATTTGGAAACTATATCCATTGGAGCGCACCGTGCGGATGTCGATGGCCGCCAGTGCCCGCCTGCGAAAGCACTTGAAACCTCCCGTCGGATCGCTGATGGCCATTCCCGTGATGATCCGCACGTAACGCGCCGCCGCCATGCTCAAAAGGAGGCGCTCAATGGGCCAATTGATCACCCGGATACCATTGGCGTATCGCGAACCGAGGACCAAATCGGCATCCTGCGCTTCGGCGGCCTCCAGGAAACGGGGCACGTCCGCCGGGTTATGGGAAAAATCCGCGTCCATCTCGAAGATGAACTCGTAGCCGCGCGCCATGGCCCATTCGAAGCCAGCGATATAAGCCCGTCCCAAGCCGTTCTTTTCCTGCCGGTGAAGGACGTGAACCTTCGGGTTGTTGGCGGCGATCTCATCGGCGATTTCTCCCGTCCCGTCCGGGGAATTGTCGTCGACCACCAGGATGTCCAGCGAGGTCGGTTGAGCCATCAGGCGACGCACCAACTGGGGAAGGTTATCCCGTTCGTTGTACGTTGGTACGATGATCACCGTGGGACTGGTCATTGATGACAGATGTGAAATTCTGCGCTCACGCTGTATATCGTTACAAGCTCGAACTTTAACGTGTCAATTTAGGTCTTATTTTCGTCCGCACTGCGCCTCGTGCCGCAACGCATGGTCCGCCAGCACCAGGGCGCTCATGGCTTCCACCATGGGTACTGCGCGGGGAAGGACGCAGGGATCGTGGCGTCCGCGACCGGTCAAAGTGGTGTCCTGGAGGTTGCTGTCCACCGTATCCTGCGCCTGCATCACCGTCGCGACGGGTTTGAACGCCACGCGGAAATAGATCGTTTCTCCGTTGGAAATGCCGCCTTGGATGCCCCCGGAACGGTTGGTGGTGGTGCGAACCCGGCCATCTATATTGCGGAAGGGATCGTTGTGTTCGGTTCCTGAGAGCAGTGTGCCGCCAAAGCCCGAGCCGATTTCGAAGCCTTTGCTGGCGGGTAGCGAAAGCATGGCCTTCGCGAGATCGGCTTCGAGCCGGTCAAACACCGGATCGCCCCAGCCCACCGGGACTCCACGCAACACGCCGGTGACCACCCCCCCCACGCTGTCGCCCGCCTTGCGGTATTGCTCGATGAGCGAAATCATGTCTTCGGCAACGGCGGCATCAGGACATCTGACGATGTTTGACTCGATTTGTTCGAAGGACAGCGTTTCAGGATCGATCACCGTCTGGATGTGCTTCACCTGGCTGACACAGGCCAAGACCTCGACGCCCCAACGTTGCTTCAGGAGTTTCTTGGCGACGGCACCCGCAGCCACGCGCCCAATGGTTTCCCGGGCGCTCGTTCTTCCGCCGCCGGGCCACGCCCGAATGCCGTACTTGGCTTGATACGTGTAGTCCGCGTGGCTGGGACGAAACTTGGTGGCCATCTCGCTGTAGGCTTCCGGGCGGAAGTCCTCGTTCTTCACGAGCATGCTAATGGGCGTGCCGAGCGTTTTCCCCTCAAAGGTCCCGCTCCAGATTTGCACCGTATCGGTTTCCTTGCGGGGAGTGGTGATCTTGGACTGTCCCGGGCGGCGGCGATCTAAATCGGGTTGGATATCGGCTTCCGTCAACTCGATCTGCGGTGGGCAGCCGTCCAAGACGACACCCACTCCACCTCCATGGGACTCGCCCCAGGTAGTAATCCGAAAAAGATGGCCAAACGTATTGCCCATGAACCCGATGAGCATGGCGGAAGACGGCGGGAGGGCAAAGCGGGAAAAAGAAAGGGGTTACTTCTGGATCCCTCCGAGGATTCCAGAGGGCAGCAGGCGTTTCGAAGGTCTCCGGTTGGTCGTTTTGCGGTCAATCGCCTAAGGGATCGCACAGGCGGTTGCGCGATTCCCAATCCCTGTTCGGTAGACAAAAAGGCGGCCCGCAGGCCGCCTCTTCGTCGAGTGTATTGGTTAAGAAACGAGCTTCTCGTACCGCTCTTCGATGAAATCCCAATTAATGAAATTGTGAAAGGCTTCCACGTAGTCTTTCCGGCGGTTTTGGTATTTGAGATAGTAGGCGTGTTCCCAGAGATCCAGCCCGAACAGGGGGATTTCGCCCTGGCTTAATGGACAGTCCTGATTGGGGGTTGCGGTGAGCTTCAGGGCCTTGTCCTTGTTGAGCACGATCCAAACCCAACCGCTACCGAAAACACCCAATGCCTTGGTCAGGAATTCTTTCTGGCCCTCTTCGTCCGATTGGTAAAGCTCTCCGAACGCTTCGCGCAGCTTTCCTTCGGGTCCGCGGCCTTCCCCTTTTTTCAGGCATTGCCAGAAGAGCGAGTGATTGTAGTGCCCGCCCGCGTTATTCTTGACGGTGTTGCGGATCTTTTCGGGGACGGTATCAAGGTTTTTGAGCAGTTCCTCGACACTTTTGGTCTGGAGATCGGGATAGTCCGCCAATGCTTTGTTTAAATTGGCCACGTAGGTCGCGTGGTGTTTGCCATGATGGATTTCCATCGTCTTGGCATCAATGTATGGCTCCAGCGCGTCGAAGGCATATCCCAGCGGAGGCAGCTTGAAAGGGCCCGAAGGGGCTGCCGGGGCGGCTGGTGCGGGGGCGGGTTCAGCGCCGAGGAGGGGAGTGCTGGCCAGCGCAAAGGTGGCGGCCGTTTTCAAAGCTTCACGTCGAGTTATCATAATTTCGAGGCGGATACGGTTGGTGACACCATCGGTGATGTAGGATTGCTGTTTGGCGCTCTTTCCGCAAGCGAACGCCAGCGTTGATTCGTGGCGTGGGCGGCGTTCGGGTCCGACGCTGTCGCCCAAGACGATATTCTATCTCCGAGCGCGGTGCATAAATCGGCTTTGCGCGATTTCATTCCATGCTTACGGTTGCGCCACAAGGTATGCTCACCGCCGAAACCCGTCCCCGGCCGCCCTGGTGGAAGATTGTCCTAGTGGGGCGCAATCCCAAGGTGACGGCTATCCGGTTGGTGATAACGGTCTCCCTGGTCTGGATTACCGCCCGGTACGTGCTTCTGCCCACGCGGGTTACCGGAATAAGCATGGAACCCACCTATCGGGACGGGCAGATTGGGTTCGTCAATCGACTTGCTTCGTGGATGAGGCCGGTTCAGCGGGGTGACGTCCTGGCTATTCGTATGGCAGGAGAACATGCGATGTTGCTAAAGCGGGTCGTCGGCCTGCCCGGCGAACGACTGCAAATCCTGCGTGGCAAAGTCCTCATCAATGACGCGCCGTTGGATGAACCCTACGTCATAAATAGGGCTCCTTGGAACATTCCGCCGATCCAGTTGTCTGAGGATGAGTACTATGTCATAGGCGACAATCGCGGGATGCCCCAAAGTTTGCATGAGTTTGGCCGGGCCTCTCGAAGCCGGGTTGTCGGTCGCTTTGTTCGATGAAAAAAATTACCGCGTTCGGTTCATTTCTTGGGTTGGCCGTGGTGTTGTTGTGGTACGCCAACCGCGACGGCGAAAGCGCGCGGGTCAAACGTGTCGTGGAGGAGGCGCGTAGCGCGGTCAGTTGGGATGGCAGTGAAACGGCGTTGCAACAGATAGCGGCAGCAGGCCGGTTGGCTGGGTGCCTTTCCAAGGATGTGGAGGTGAAAGTGGACGTGTTGGGTGGGTTGTCCGGCGGCCTGAGTGGTGCCGACGAGGTGAAGGGCGCCGTTTTGGCAGCCAGGCAACATATCCCGCGTCTAGAGGTGCAATTCCTCGACCTGACGGTTTCGTTCACCGATCCGACTCACGCCAAGGTGGAATTAACGGCCAACGCCACCACCGACAAACCGAAGGAGATCAATCCCCAGGAGTTTGTTCTCCTCCTCCACAAGAACGAAGGGCATTGGTACATCGACCGGGTGGAAACCATCCGAACCCTGCAATCGCAGTAATCTGCGCTGCTTTCTTGTCGGAAAGCCTCGCTCACGCTTCAATACTCCCATGATTCGTTCCATCTCGCGTCGGCAGATGTTGTCATTGCTGCCCGCTGCTGCGTTGCTCGCAGCCTGTTCGCGCAAGAAGATCAAGCCCCCGATTGTCAGGGTGGAGGACTACGAAAACCGCAAGGGTGGATTCCGGCCCATCCGCGTAGCCTGTTTGGGAGACAGCATCACCTTTGGTGCGGGTGTCGAAGAGCGCGAGAAGAACAACTATCCCAAATTGCTTGGTGACTATCTGGGTGACCGCTTCGAGGTGAAGAACTTCGGGCGCAGCGGAGCCACGCTCAGTCGCACGGGTGATCTGCCGTACTGGACCACCGAGGAAATGAAGGCCGCCCAGGCGTTTCATCCGGACGTCATCATTTTGATGCTCGGTACGAACGATACCAAGCCGCAGAACTGGAAGAACAAGAAGTACTTCGCTGGAGAATGCCGGGCCTTAATCGATACCCTGCGGTCGGCCCGTCCGAAGCCGAAGGTGTGGGTCTGCTTGCCTGTTCCCATTTATGGGAACCAGTGGGGAATTACCGCTGAAACGCTGGAAGACGGAGTGATCCAGGCGCTGATGGAAGTGTCGAATGACCTCAAGGCGCCGGTCATCGATTTGAACGATTCCTTAACGGGCCATCCTGAGATGTTCCCCGACAAAATCCACCCGAACGCAGCGGGGGCAGCCCTAATGGCGAAGGTAATTTTTCAGGCTATTCGTCCTTAGACTGGAGCTGTATGCGCCGCCTCTTCCCTTGGTTGGCCGCTCCGGCCTGGGTCGCCCTGTCGCTCTCGGTTGTGGCAGCTTCTACCGCTTCGAAAAGAAACCATGCCGGATGGGCTGATGCCCTTTGGTTGGAGAACGGGACGGTAGAAGCGGTGATCGTTCCTTCTATAGGGCGGATCATGCAATTCCGCTTCAAGGGTGGGGAGGATGTATTTTGGGAGAACCCGGTGAAACAAGGCAAGGCCATGGTTTCCAATGCTTGGGCCACGCCGGGAAGTTTCGGCGGTGACAAGACTTGGCCCGCACCCCAATCGAAATGGAATTGGCCACCGCCCGATATTTTCGATGCTGCCCCATTAAAGGCGGAGATCAAGGGCGAGACGGTGGTGCTTCGATCACCCGTCAGCCCACGTTTCGGCATCAAAACGGAACGCCGTGTGCATTTGCATCCCACGGCTGCGGAGATGACCATCGAAACCACCTACGTCAAAACACAGGGTGATCCGGTGGAAGTAGGGGTTTGGGTTATCACCCAGGTGGTCGATCCCGAGATCGCCTGTTTGCCGGTTCCCAAGAACTCCAAGTTTGCCACTGGACTGACCTCCGAGTGGGGCGATCCCACAAAAATGGCGGGGGTTAAGGCAGCGGATGGATACGCGACGATCACTCGGTTAGCGGCAGCACCTCGAAAGATCGGGAATGACGCCGAATCCATTGCCTGGGTGGGGAAACAGACGGTTTTGCGGATCGATTCACCACGAATTCCTGGCGCCACGTATCCCGACGACGGGTGTAGTTCAGAGATTTACACGAACAACGACCCCGCCAAGTACATTGAAATGGAGATGGTGGGACCGTTGAGCACGATGAAGGTGGGGGACCGGCTTTCGTCCACGAACACTTACCGCCTATTTCATCGGACGGAGGCGGACCCTGAAAAGGCAGCCCGGGAAGCGTTGCGCAAATGAGCGAAGATGAAACGGAATGGCCGCCTCTAGCAGAGATTCCAGGGATGGCTTTCGCGTCGTTGGCAGCGGCGGTGGACAAGCCCGAGAATCCGTTTCGAACCCCAGTGATTTGCACGGCTGACGCTGGCCGACCCTCTGGAAGGACGGTGGTCTTGCGCGGGGTCGATGCCAGTTCCCGTCGCTTGTGGGCGTTAAGCGATGTCCGCGCGCAGAAAGTAGCTGACCTGAGGGCTAACCCCAGGGCGGCGTGGTGCTTTTACGATCCCCAGCGGCGATTTCAAGTACGCATGGAGGGAACGACCCAGGTGCATGTCGGGGCTGGGATTGCCGAAGCGATGTGGGACAAATTGGCCGCAACCCAACGTCAAGGGTATGGATTGACAGTGGAACCCGGTGCGGTGCTGGTTGAACCGTGGGAAATTCGTTGGGTGGAACGTCCGTTCGATTATTTTGCGGTAGTGGCCACCACGGTGGAGTATCTTGACTGGCTGGAACTGGGGACGACTGTGCATCGGCGCGCGGTGGCTAACTGGAACGGCCTCAAATGGTTGTCCAACTGGGTGGCTCCTTGAGCCAGCAGGGATGAATCGAACCGTGGATACACCTGAACTGGATTCACGGACGGAATCGTTGCCAACCGGGCAATCGTTCCCCATTCTCGCTCGCCTATTTTTGATATGAACGATTCGCAGCACTTGGATGAACTGCTCGCTTCACGGTCCGACAAAACCCGCCGGACGGTGGAACCCTGCACAGTGGTCATCTTTGGCGCCTCGGGCGATTTGACCGCACGCAAGCTGGTACCCGCCCTGTACCATCTGGCCCTTGAGAAACTGATGCCGCAGCCGTTTCGGATCATCGGCTTCGCCCGTCGTGAAAAGACCGATGAATCCTTCCGCACCGAATTGCGGGAAGCGCTCGACAAGTTTTCGCGGACCAAACCCGTCAATGACGCGGTTTGGACCAGTTTTGCCGCCAATATTTTTTATTGCATGGGCGACATGGCCGATCCGGCCGCCTACACGAAGCTGAAGGACCTCATCTCCACGGCCTCCGACGAAAAGCTCAAGAAGAACCTCCTGTTCTACCTGGCAACCAGCCCCAGCCAATTCGGCGAAGTGGTCGAGAACCTGAGCAATGTCAAACTGCTCAGCAAGGGGGAGACCCAGTGCACCTCCGAGCGGATTGTCGTCGAGAAGCCTTTCGGTCATGACACGGCCAGCGCTGAAGCCTTGAATGCTGAGCTGACTCGCTACGTGCACGAGCAACAGATTTTCCGCATCGACCATTACCTGGGAAAAGAGACGGTCCAGAACATCCTGACCTTCCGCTTCAGTAACGGCATTTTTGAGCGGTTGTGGAATCGGGAAGCCATTTCCCACGTCCAGATTACGGTCGCGGAAAAGTTGGGTGTGGGTTCTCGTGGCGGCTATTACGAGGAAGCGGGAGCCATGCGCGACATGATGCAGAATCATGTGCTGCAAGTCTTGTCCCTCGTGGGCATGGAGCCGCCCGTGTCGCTGGAAGCGGAAAACGTTCGCGACGAGAAAGTTAAGCTCCTGAAATCGATTCGCCCGATGACTCCGGCGCAAGTTGCCCAAAACGTCGTTCGTGGGCAGTACTTCGCGGGTGAGGTCGATGGGGAATTGCGCCCGGCCTATCGTAGCGAGGTCAAGGTGAAGCCCAACTCCAATGTCGAAACCTTCGTCGCCATGCGACTGTTCATCGACAATTGGCGCTGGCACGGTGTCCCGTTCTATCTTCGCACAGGCAAGAACCTGCCTCTCAGTGCGAGCGAAGTCAGGATCCAGTTCAAGCCGGCACCCAACATCTTGTTTGCGGCCCGGGAAGACGTTCAGCTCGACGCGAATTCGTTGACCCTGCGCTTGCAGCCCAATGAGGGTATGACCTTGCGTTTCAACGGCAAGGTACCGGGAGGTGGAATGGAACTACGCCCGGTGCGCATGCAATTCGGTTACGACACCGAATTCGGGGCCTATACTCCGGAAGCCTACGAACGCCTTTTGCTGGAAGCGATGGCGGGCGATGCGACCTTGTTTATCCGCCGCGACGAAGTGGAAACCGCTTGGGGCATTGTGGATGCCATCCGGAATGCCTGGATCGGCAAGTCGTTGACGAACCGCGAGTTTTACGCGGCGGGCACTTGGGGGCCTACGGCTTCGGACGACATGGTTTCGCGGGATGGCCATGAGTGGCGCAACCCGTCGGCTACGAAATAAGCCGAGCGCCCTTTGGGATAGTGGACAGGAGGTGGGTTGTCTAATTCGGCCCCCTTCACGCAAGTGCCAGGTCGTCCCGACGGTGGAATACCGTAGTCCCGCTTTCGAAACGCCGATGGCTTGGCGAAACGCTCCTTAACCACCGGCAATCGCTAGACGTGGCCATTCTAATGCGTGGCACGTCGCATGCAGTCGAACCGCGACTACCATGAACGATTTGCGTCTGGCCTACCGCCATTTGCTGAAGTCACCCGGGTACACCTGTGTGGCCTTGTGCCTTTTGGCGTTGGGGATCGGGGCCAACACCGCCTTGTTCAGTTTCGTTAATTCAGTGCTTTTGCGGCCATTGCCGTACCCTAAGGCTGACCGTTTGGTTGCCGTGTGTGAAAGTAATCCGACGCTAGGCTGGCAGAATTATGTCGCGTCGGTGGGAGCCTTTGCCGATTGGCGCGACCAAAACACCACTTTTCAGGAGTTGGCAGGCGCGATGGTACTTGGTCCCTTGGCAATCGGGAACGAATCCGGTAGCGATATGGTTTCCCTGGCCTCGGTCTCGGCGAATTTCTTTCCTTTGCTGGGTATTTCTCCGCTGATCGGACGTTCTTTCCTTCCCGAGGAAGAGGCTCCCGGAGCGGGAAATGTGGTGCTGTTGGGAGAGAACCTGTGGCGAAAACGGTTCGGTGCGGACCCGTCCCTCTTAAACAAAAGCATCCGTCTCGGAGATCGGAGCGTGACGGTGGTGGGGATTATGCCTGCCACCTTGAGCCTCTTCGATCCGGTTGGTGTGGAAGGATGGGATAGTGGTTTCACGAAGTGCGAAGTTTGGCGCCCGTTGCCAGTGAACTCGGGCTTGAAGAATCAGCGAAGCTACCGTGTGCTGCTAGTGTTGGGACGCCTCAAGCCCGGAATTAGTTTGGCCCAGGCGCAATTGGACCTGGCAGCGTTGGCCCGGCTGCAAGCCCAGGCGTATCCTGGATCGAACCAGGGATGGGGTGCCACTGTTGAACCGTGGAGAAAGGTGGTGGTTCGTGGTGCCAGGACGCCCATGCTATTGCTTCTGGGCGCGGTTGGACTCGTTCTCCTGATCGCCGCAGCCAATTTGGCCAGCCTCAATCTATCGCGTTTTACGGCACGGCAACGGGAGTTTTCCGTGCGGGTGGCGTTGGGCGAAGGACGGTACAGGATGGTGCGGCAGTTACTCACTGAAAGTTTGATGCTGTCCGGGTTGGGGGGCGTTTTCGGGCTTTTGCTGGCTGAGTGGTGTTTGCGTGTCCTGATAAGAATCATTCCCTCTGACCTCCCGCGCGCCGACACGGTCGGACTGGATGGCTGGGTGCTCGGTTTTACATTCACGATTTCGGTGGTGGTCGGAGTGGTCTTTGGTCTCGCTCCGGCCTTCGTGTTCAAGCCGGGCGAGATGGCGGGATGGCTGAAATCCGATGCCAGAGGTACGGCGGGCAGCCTGGGTGGCCGTCGACTTCGAGGTTGGCTGGTAGCCTCGCAGGTGGCGCTGGTGACGATATTATTATCTGGCGCGGGATTGATGGCCCGCAGCTTTTGGCGCCTGAGTGTTGTCGATCCAGGATTCCGCGCGGACCGGTTGCAGGCTGTCGATGTGTCGATCATCGGCGGCGCTTATACCAATGGAATGGTTCGCATTCGCGCCGTCGATTCACTGTTGGCCAGCCTTTATAACAAATGGGGGGAGGGAAACGTGGCAGCGGTGGACGGACTTCCCCTGGACCCGGGACGGGGAAACAGGGATATCGCCCTAACCGCTCCCGATGGAAATTTGAAGGTGGATCCCACCCAAAAGGCGGTCGCTGGATTGCGGCTCATAAGCCCGGGGTATTTCCGGCTTATGGGTATTCCATTGGCGAGTGGCCGTCATTTCGACGCGGGTGACCGAGCCGAGTCGGCCCCGGCCGTGATCGTCAATGAAGCGTTTGTGCGTCGGTACTGGAGGGATGGCAGCCCGCTGGGTCAGCGCATTTCCAGCCCGGATTTCGGTGACCTGCCCTGCACAATAGTCGGCGTGGTCCGAGATGTGAAGCACACCTCCCTGGATTCGGAAGTGGGACCCGAGGTCTTCCGTCCCCTTTCACAAGAGTGCTTTTCGACCTTCAGCGTGGTCATGCGTTCCACGTCGGATGCGGGTGGCGTACCTAATATAATACGGGACGCGTTAGGTGGAGTAGATCGAAGCTGGCCTGTTTATAACGTTCGTCCTTTGAAAGGCCTGGTAGACGAATCCTTGGGAGCCCGTCGATTCGGCCTGGTGCTGGTCATGCTTTTCTCCGGGCTGGCTTTGCTGATCGCGTTGGTGGGCGTCTATGGACTCCTTTCCTGTGTCATCGCCGAACGAACCCGTGAAATAGGTATCCGAATGGCGATGGGTGCGCAGCGATCCAGGATCCAGCGGATGGTATTAATGGAAGGGATGCGCACAGTCGCGGCCGGGGCGGTCGTAGGACTAAGCTCTGCCATTGCGTTGGAGCGACTGTTGGCTGGCTTCCTTTATCAGATACATCCGGGCGATCCTGTCACAATGCTCGCCGTGATCGGACTCTTGGCGGGTGGGGCTGTGATGGCTTGCTGGTTGCCTGCGTGCCGGGCGACCCGCGTGGATCCCATGGTGGCGTTGAGGGGCGACTGAGTCCGCCTTCAGGGACTAGTCAAGAGCGGCCGACAGTGCGGTTTCCAATTCGGCGAGAGTCAGACCAATTGGATTGCCCTTCATACTGCTCGTCTGGGCCGATTTGGTGGCGATCTCTGGTATTTCGGCGGCGTGTACGCCCCAGTGCGACAAGGGAGGAATTTCTAATTCACGCACGAGTTCAACCAGCCAACGTGAACCGTCTTCCACGGTGGCTTCGGAATTTCCGGTGAGCCAACGGGCCGCGTTTTGATACCGATCCAGGGCTGGATGTCGCGGCGTTTCCCGGCGCAGACGTTCTACGTTGGCCTGCCAGACGGGAGCCAGAAGTGAAGCGCAAACGGCACCGTGCGGGGCGGAGTACATGCCACCCAACGGCCCGGCGAAACCGTGCACCGCTCCCAAGCCGGCGTTGGCCAACGCTAAACCGCCCCAAAGGCTGACGAGACTCATGGTTTCCCGGGCTCCAGGATTGTCACCTTGGTAATAGGCGGTCCGAAGCCCAAAGCCCACTTTTTCCAATCCCATTCGGCAAAGGCTGTCGGTCAAGGGATTGGCCCGGCAACTGACATAGGGTTCCAGGACCTGGGTCAATGCGTCGAGACCGGTACATGCTGTCAGGCCGGGCGGCAGGCTGTAAGTCAGCGTGGGATCCACCAGGGCCAAAGTTGGCAGCATAAGAGGGCTGCGCAGGCTGACCTTCAGTTGGTGTGCCGCGGACTTAAGGACAGCATTTCGGGTGACTTCAGCACCGGTGCCAGCCGTGGTGGGAATCGCTGCGAAAGGAGCAGGACGATGGGGCAGGGGTTGGTTTCGGCCGATGATTTCTAAATAATTATAAACATCGTCCGTGTTTGTCAGCAGTGCGGAAATGGCCTTGCCGGCATCGATGACCGAACCACCGCCGGAGGCGATCACGTGGTCGCATCCCTTTTCACGGGCTACCCGGGCTGTTTCGGAAACCACCTCCACTCTGGGTTCAGTGGCAATGACAGCCCATTCCGCCGTTCGGCCTGCTTGGCCTAAGATTCTTTCAATGGCCTCACGGTGACGGGAGCTGGAGCCAGTGACGATGAGCGACCGCTTGCCCCAGTCGCGAATAAGTTCCGGCAAGCGGACGAGGCAGCCGTTTCCGAAGACGATCCTGCCCGCCGAAGCGAACTCGAACGAGGGAATCACGCGGGGAGGTGAAGGGCGTGATATTTGAAGCTTTGCCGCGGGACGGCCATCATGGGAGCAACCGTGTCCCGCCACACGGCATAGTGCGGAGTGGCTTTGTGTTGTGCAGGAGCTTCTTCGGTGCGGTAGGCCTCCACCAAGACGAACGCCGTTGGATCTTCCGTCGATTGGACGAAGTCGAACCGGGCTATGCCTGGTTCACGAATCGAAACTTCGGCATTGATTCGAGTGGCTTCAATAAACGCCGCCACCGCTTCCGGCTTCACCCGGATTTGGATGTGGACCACGAGCATGGTCAGACAGCCAGTTCGCCGCGCTCTCCGGTCCGGATACGGATGGCGTCTTCGATGTTACTGACGAAGATCTTGCCGTCGCCGATTTTTCCCGTCTTGGCGGACTTGAGAATGACGTCCACGACGGAATTAACCTGGCCGTCGGCGACGACCAACTCCATTTTGAGTTTGGGTAGAAAATCGACGGTATATTCCGCGCCGCGGTAGATTTCCGTATGGCCTTTCTGGCGGCCGAAGCCTTTAACCTCGCTGACGGTCATGCCGACGATCCCGGCTTCGTGCAGCGCTTCTTTGATTTCGTCCAGCTTGAAGGGCTTGATGATGGCTTCGATTTTCTTCATTTCACCGCAAATATACCTGATTCGGCGTGCCGTTGCCAAACTTCATTCGGCGAAAGCAACGGGATTTGTGTTGCATTCCCGATGATCTCGGGTTGGTTTGTCGGTATACACCTCAGGCTCCGGGAAATAATGACCGATCGTCGTCCCATCCTGAAGCGAGGTGAAATTTTATGAAAAAATGTCCACAATGCGCCAAAGAATTCCCTGACGAAACGGCACGTTGTCCAGACGATGGCAGCCTGTTGCGGGGGCTTCCTGAAGGTGCTGCTCCTGCGGCCGGGTTGCCTGTGGGATCTGGTACTTCCGACACCTTGGCGGTAACGAGCTTGGTATTGGGAATTGCCACGTTCGTCTGCGGCTGTGTGGCAGGAATACCGGCGGTGATCTGCGGGCATATGGCCCGCCAACGCGTGCGCAAGGATCCTGCTCGGTATGGCGGCGCGGGCATGGCGCTGGCAGGATTGATTTTGGGTTATTTTTTCATGTTCGTTTGGGTGCCCATTGGCGCGGGAATGCTGCTGCCGGCCTTGGCCAAGGCGAAGGAGCGGGCGCAGCGGGTCGCTTGCGTCAACAATCTAAAGAACATCGGATTGGCGGTCCGGATATGGTCGACGGATCATGGTGATAAAATGCCGGTCGGTTTTCTGCAGATCACCAATGAATTGACGAGTCCCAAGATCCTGATTTGCCCGTCGGACCCGACCCGTTCGGCGCCGCCGCCCGGGGCACCGTGGACCCTGGACAATATTACTTACGAGTTTTTGCCCGGTGACGGATTGGGCGGAAATCAAGCGGACACTCCCATCGTCATCTGCCCCATCCACGGCAACGAGTTGATGGCTGACGGTTCGGTGCAACAAGGCCACAACCGTCCCAGGCGCCGACGTTAACACTGCGAAAGCGGTTTGGGCGCGCAGCGTAGCGTGGGGTTCGTTCCCAATCTGGCGTCGTCCATTGGTTTCGGGCAAGCTTGTGGTCTTGATGAATCCATCACGTGTCCTGTTGGGCATTGAATGCGGAGGGACCCATACC
>DATJII010000208.1:0-27328 GCA_035493435.1 Candidatus Limnocylindria bacterium
GGCGCCGCCGATATCCAGTTTGAGGCGGTCGCCTTGTCTCTTGCCGATCAATTGTTTTCCCAAGGGGGATTGCGGCGTGATGACGAGGATTTCTTTCTTGTCGTGGGTGATCTCGGTGCCGCCGGCGCGAGGTCCCAGAAAATAAAGACTGCGATCCTTTTTTCCTTGGATTTCGACGCAGGCGGCCAGGTCAATGGGATCCGTCGGTCCAAAGCTTTTCACGTGCAGCGTTTCAAAAGCCGTGATGGCCTGTTCGGTTTCCAAGGCCTGCCGCGATTGACCGCGGGCCAGGTAGGAAGCTTCCAAACCACGGGTATCGTATTTGTTCTCCGCTTTGCTTTGTTCGTGGGTGGCCTCGGCATGGGCATCCCGTGCGGCTTTGAAGTACAACTCCAATTCGCCGCGCAAATGGGCCACGATCTTTCTGACGAGTAGATTTTTATTCACGGCGCGGGAGTTGGGGTATGGGATTGGCGGTCAAATGTCAAACCGGCACGCGTGTTCGAATTTCTCCAACCGTCTCTGGCGGACGAGAAACCATTGAATTTTGAGATTGTCGCGAGGGTCTGCTAGGTTGGGCTTGAGGGTTGTTGGGCGTGATTATTTAAGCTGGTAAAGTCCTGCTTGCTGTGTCTCCCTCCAACGGTCAACCGCCCTGGCGGCAGGACTTTGGTATATTGGCACCCAAATGAGGCCGTGGTCGGCGGGTGGACCACCGGAGTCCGGTATTTCCCCCGACCGATTGTCCCATTGATTGCGAAACTGCATTTATGAACGCGAGAATTTTTGCCATCCTATTTCTACTCGTCGCGCTTGGATTAGGCGTGGGTTTGTACCTTAACAACGAGCACGCCAATGAAGATCGGCGCATTCTTTCCAGCAAGATCGCCAATCTCTCCAACGAATGGGTCAATACCTCACAGAAGCTGAGCGTCCAGGAAAAGGAAAACGCCACGCTCTCCACGAACCTTTCCCAGCGGGTGGAGGACTTGAACGTATACTCCAATAAATGGACGTTCGTGACGGGCGAATTAACCAAGGCAGAAAACGAATCCCGCGCCGCCGCCGCCGCCGCGAAGGCGGAAATCGAGAAACGGGAGCAGCAGATCAACAGTCTCACCGGCGAGAAGGATGAGCTCAGCAAGAGCATGAACGATCTGACCAACAAGATTGGAACCCTGGAAGGGCAGATCAAGGACACCGAGCGGAAACTGGCCGCCAGCGAAGGCGATCGAGAGGCTTTGCGGAAGGAACTTAAGCGTTTGGTAGCGGAAAAAGCCGAATTGGAACGCAAGTTTAATGATTTGGCAGTGCTTCGCGAACAAGTTCGCAAGTTGCGGGAAGAGTTGGCGATCGCCCGTCGTTTGGATTTCATCAAGCGTGGGCTATACGGGTTTGACAAGAAAGGCGCGGAACTCCTGAACCAGGGTGTTCGGTCGCCCGGTCCCAGCCCCGGTCCCAAGACGAACAACGAGGCCTACGGTTTGAATGTGGAGGTCAAGACATCGGGTGAGGCCACGGTCGTAGCCCCGACCAATGCACCGCCCAAGTAAGGGCGATTTGGTTCTCCCGGGAATTCTTTCCGCCGGGCCGATACTCCTTTACACTGGCGCCTCATGATTGGGGCGCTGGTAGATTCACACGGGCGGATAATGCGTGACCTTCGGGTCAGCGTTACCGACCGTTGCAATTACCGTTGCCTCTATTGCCTGCCAGAGACCGAGGAGGCGGCCAATTTCTACCGCACCAAATTCGATCGTCCGGCGCTTCCCGATGCCTCCAAGGTTATCGCCCGGACGTGGAAGTCGAAGGCGGATTTGCTGACTTACGAAGAGATTGAGCGCGTGGTGCGTGTTGCCGTGTCGTTAGGCGTCGAAAAGGTGCGCCTAACCGGAGGTGAACCCCTGTTGCGGCGCAATCTGGCGGCCTTGGTTGGAATGTTGAACCAGATCGACGGAATCCGGGATTTGGCGATGACCACCAATGGATTCCTCTTCGCTTCCCAGGCGATGGCGCTCCGGGATGCGGGCTTGCGTCGCGTGAGTTTCAGCATGGATTCCCTGGACCGCACGAACTTCCAGAAGATGACAGGCCGGGATGGCTTGCTCGAAGTGCTGGCCGGGATTCGCCTGGCCCGCGAGCTGGGTTTAGGGCCTATCAAGGTCAATTCCGTGGTCATTCGGGGGCTCAACGATCACGAGATAGAGGCCCTCGCAGATTTTGCCCGTACCGAGTCCCTAAGCTTGCGATTTATCGAGTTCATGCCCCTCGATTCGAGCCGGGCCTGGCAGCGTGAGCACGTGCTCCCCGGTAACGTTATACTCGCACGGTTGCAGGCCCGCTTTAGTTTGTTCCCGGTCGATCCCAAGGGAAATCCCAGTGAAACTGCGCGCCGCTGGAGGTTTGCCGACGGAGCAGGGGAAGTGGGCTTGATCTCGCCCGTCACGGAACCTTTCTGCGGACATTGCAATCGATTGCGGTTGACTGCGGATGGAAAGATTCGCACCTGCCTTTTCAGTTTGGGCGAACACGATTTGCGCCCGCTATTGCGTGGCGGGGCTTCTGATGAGGACTTGGCCGAGGAACTGATTCGCATTGTCCGGGGCAAGGAAGCCGGTCACCGGATTGGCCAGGTGGATTTCGTCCAGCCAGCCCGCACCATGAGTTGCATTGGCGGATGAAGCCCGGGCTCGCCTTTTGTCCCGGGCCTGTCCTATAAGTCGGGCGTGAGACGTCTTGGGATCCAAGGATGGACGGCCGGTTGGCTCGGTTTGATCGCTATTTTCCTGGGCGCGTTCCTGGTTTACCCGACAATTTTGATGCTTCGTCGGGGCTTCGGTCTGGAGGGCGAGTTCACCTTCCGCTATTTCGCGTTGCTGGCGGCCAACCCGTTGCTGCGGCAATCGATACTGAACTCCACGTTGATCGCCACCGCCACCACCCTGGGGACAACGCTATTGGTGCTGCCCTTGTCGCATGTGCTGACGCGCTGGAAATTTCCCGGGCGTTCCGCACTCACTACGTTGTTGTTGGTTCCGATGATCCTGCCGCCTTTCGTCGGAGCCATTGGCCTCGGACAATTGCTCGCCCGGTATGGCAGCCTGAACCTGTTCCTGATCCGGCTTGGATGGATGGACCAGGCCCATTCCATCGATTGGTTTGGCGCTGGTGGCTTCGGTGGGATTGTCCTTCTCCAGGTGTTCAGCCTATATCCGGTACTCTATTTAAATGTCTCGGCCGCGATGTCGAATGTGGACCCGAGTTTGCGTGAATCCGCGTCGAACCTGGGGGCGTCGGGTTGGAAGATATTCCGGACGGTGACCTTGCCACTTATATTACCGGGATGGTTTGCCGGGGCCACCATAGTATGGATCTGGTCCTTCACCGACCTGGGCGCGCCGCTGGTGTTCGGATTTGCGCGGGTGGTGCCGGTCCAGATATTCGACGCGGTCAACGACTTGAATACCAATCCCCAGGGGTTTGCCCTGGTGGTGGTCGTCCTGCTGGCGACCGTGGCGCTATTTTGGGCCAGCAAACGCATCACGGGAAGCCGGCAATATGAAATGATGGCCCGGGGCCACACGGGCGGCGCGGAGATTCAGGCCAGTGGAAAACAAAGTGCCCTGGCCTGGGCCATGGCGCTGGCGGTGGCAGGGATCGCGTTGCTGCCGCATCTTGCCGTGGTCGCGCAATCGGTGGCCGGGAAATGGTTCCTGACCGTGTTGCCCGACCAACTGAACGGGAATGCTTATGGGGCGGTCTTGGGCAGCGGCGTGGCCGGGTCCAGCGTGGTCAACAGCCTTTTCTATGCTGGAGCCACGGCGGTATTAGATGCCGGGCTGGGGCTGTTCCTGGCCTGGATATTAATGCGGCGCAAGCTGCCTTTTGCCGGTCTGCTGGACGCAGTGGTCATGCTGCCACTGGCCATACCCGGCCTGGTGATGGCCTTCGGGCTTTTTGCCGGGTACGATATCGACGAGAAGAAACACCCATGGCTCGATGGCATCCTGGACCCGCGCACCAACCCCACCGTGCTTCTTATAGCAAGCTACGCGGTCCGCCGCCTTCCTTATATGGTGCGTTCGGCGGCGGCCGGCTTGCAGCAGACGAGCGCGGCGCTGGAGGAGGCAAGCGGATGTTTCGGGGCGGGACCCTTCACCACGTTGCGCCGGATCACGGTTCCGTTGATTGGGGCCAATCTGGTGGCGGGGGCAATCCTGGTGTTTTCCTTTTCCATGCTGGAGGTCAGCGACAGCCTGATACTGGCTTCGCGGGAGAAATACTATCCGATCACGAAGGCGATTTGGGCCTTGCTGGCACGCATCGATCCCACGGCGCCCAACCTGGCGTGTGCCCTGGGAGTGGTGGGCATGGTCATTCTCTCGGCCAGCCTGGTGCTGGCAGGGCGCCTGCTAGGCAAGAAACTGGGATCGCTTTTCCGGGCGTAAGGACCCGGGGCGGTGGAAAATACCGGTGTATAATTCAAATGCGCAAACCATCCGGTACTTAAAAATTCCCGTATTTCCCGTGTTGGTGCTTGCCTGCGAGTTAGACTGTGAGGTTGATTGTGCGACACTCAATGCATGTCCCAGGGCGATTGGCTGCCATCCTTAGCCTATTTCTCCGTGTCGTGGCGATCTGCCTCGTGGCGGAGATCCACGCAGCGGAGAAGCCGTGGATGGAGCGCGAACCGCTATTCGCACCCGAGAAATGGCATAATCACGCCTCCAGTGTCGTCGAAACGCCGAAGGGTGGACTGCTGGTTTGCTGGTTTCACGGATCTGGTGAACGCAATGCAGATGATGTAGTCATCCGGGGCAGCCGCAAAATGCACGGTTCGAAGCAGTGGTCGAATGCATTTTTGATGGCGGATACCCCGGGTTTTCCGGATTGCAACCCGGTATTATTTGTCGATCCCGGCCAGAACTTATGGCTGTTTCACGTAACAATATTGGCCAATTCCTGGGAATCGGCACTCCTTCGGTATCGGGTTTCTTCCGACTATGAGCGTGCTGGATCCCCGCGTTGGAAAAGCAATGAGGTCATTTCGCTCAAGCCCGGGCCCGAGTTCGTGGGTGCGATCAAGGAAGCACTACCCGCCATGGAAAGTTATGCGGCTGTGGCCCGCGAATCGTTGACCGCCGCGGAATTCAAGGAAGTGCAGAATAGTTTGGCGGCTTTCCACGAAGGATTGACCAACAAACTCTTTAGCCGTCTGGGCTGGATGACGCGGATCCATCCGCTGGTATTGGATGGGCAGCGACTGCTCGTCCCGGTTTATCACGATGGGTATTCGTGTTCGCTGTTCGCCATCACTGACGACTGGGGTGGACATTGGCACACGAGCGCTCCCTTGATCGGTGGGGGCAACGTGCAACCGAGTGTGGTCCGACGAAAGGATGGATCGTTGTTTACCATCATGCGGGACAATGGACCGCCACCCAACCGGGCCATGGTTTCGGAATCGTATGACCGTGGCGAGACGTGGTCGAAGGTGGTCGATAGCGAAATCCGCAATCCCGGTTCGAGCCTGGAAATGGCCAGCCTCCGGAGCGGACGGTGGTTATTGGTCGGCAATGACAGTGAAGACAATCGGAAAACGTTGGTGGTCTGGGGGAGCGACGACGAAGGCCGGAGCTGGAAGTGGAAGCGCGAATTGGCGGCTCCCGGTCCGCTGGGGAAAAGCTTCAGTTATCCCAGTCTCATCCAGGCTCGTGACGGTTCGATTCACGTCACTTTCAGCGCGTTTGGAGAGGGAGAATCCAACATCGTTCATTGCCGGTTTAACGAGCCCTGGCTTTTTGAGTAATTTCCGTCCAAGACCGTGGGTCCGGTTGCGAAAAGAACCCTGGAGTCTATTAATTCATCGATTCCGTCTTGGTTAACCTGTTTTGATTCAGTGAGTTACGATATTGTGACGACATCGGACGAGAAAGCTGGAACGTCGGGTGCCGAGGCCGCACGCTCTTGCGGCATTTGTCCGCTTCGTTGCTTGAGCGTCAGCTTGGCAACAGGTACGCTTTGAAGGACCACTGAATTATGGGAGCTGCAAGAATTCCATCGTTTGCCCAATCAACGCTCAGCATCATCATGGGTGGCGGGCAGGGTACTCGTCTCTTTCCGCTGACGCGTGAGCGTGCCAAGCCGGCCGTTCCCTTGGTTGGGAAGTACCGGTTGGTGGACATTCCCATCTCGAATTGCATCAACAGCGGCCTGCAGCGCATCTATCTGTTGACCCAGTTCAATTCGGCGTCGCTCCATCGGCACATCTCCCAGAGTTTCAAGTTCGACCATTTCAGCGCCGGTTTTGTGGAATTGCTCGCGGCCGAGCAGACGTTCAGCAGCACGAGTTGGTATCAGGGCACAGCCGACGCTGTGCGCAAGAACCTGATGCATTTCAAGAATAACAACTTCGAGTACGCCTTGATCCTCTCGGGCGACCAGTTGTACCAGATGGATTTCCGGGAGATTCTCCGGGCACACGTCGAGAATTCAGCCGACTTGACCATCGCCACGATTCCCGTGCCGGCAAACGAGGCCACCAGCTTGGGAATCCTCCAGATTGATTCGGAGAACCGCATTACCCGGTTCGAGGAAAAACCCAAGGACCCGGCGTTGCTGGAAAGCCTCAAGCTGGATCGGGCGTCGTACGAAGGCTTGGAGATCAAGCGGGACGAGGATCTTTATCTCGCCTCCATGGGCATCTATGTGTTCAACCGGGAAGTGTTGTTCGACCTGTTGAACAATCATCACACCGATTTCGGCAAGCACATCATTCCCTCGGCGATCAAGACGCACCGGGTCTTTTCCCATGTATTCCAAGGGTATTGGGAAGACATCGGTACGATCCGGAGCTTTTTCGAATCGAACCTGGATCAGACCAACGAACTACCCAAGTTCAATTTCTTTTCGCCGCCGGTGTTTACGCGGCCTCGCTATCTGCCGCCGTCCAAGATCAATCGGGCGGCCATCGATCACGCGTTGGTGTCGGACGGGTGCATCATCAATGAGGCCCGCCTGCAACATGCGGTGGTTGGACTGCGCGCGGTGTTGGAGCCGGGAAGTTCCCTGAGCCGGGTGGTCATGATGGGCTCGGACTATTACGATTCACCGGAAAAGCTGCATCGGCCGGAAAACCAGTCCATTCCGTTGGGCGTGGGCGCGGGCACCCGGATCGAAAATGCGATCATCGACAAGAATGCCCGCATCGGCGAAGGCTGCGTGTTGAGCCCTGCCGGCAAACCGGAGAATGTCGATCACCCGCTTTATTATATCCGTGACGGCATTCTGGTCATCCCGAAGGGCGGGGTGATTCCGAATAATACGGTGATTTAGCCCGCGAGGCAGTCCCGACGCCTCGCTGGCGCTAAAAGGTCGGTGAACGGAACCTTCTGCCAAGGGTGGTGTTGAAATCCTTATGGCCGACCCGATACCGCCGGATCCCCGCCGGACCCAGACTCAACTGAAGTTTGCGGTGCTGTTTCTCATCGCCGTCAACGTGGCGATATTGGTGAAGGTTTTCCTGCCCTCTGCTTCGTCGTCCAAGACGGCCGACACGAATACTATTCATGAAGCACTGCCGACATCGGAGTTTGCCGAGAAACAAGAATCGGCACCTGCGCCTGTCCGACAGGCTGATCCAATAGCATCCGGCTCGAGCGGTGGCCCCACGATTATCCGAAAGTCGGAATCCGCTCCCATCGTGCTGCCAGTGCCGACGCCTCCTTCCGTAGCTCCAGTCACGACAACCTCCAGGACCACTACGTCCGGTGGATTCACCGGAAATTCTTCATCCGTAGCCTTCACGGGTGGATTTAGCATCAGTGGTACGGTTCGTTTGGACGGGACTCCGCCGCCGGAACGAGAGATCACCCCAATCAAAGCCGATGCCAAATGCAGCGCGAGCCATTCTGGACCCGTGTTTACGCGTGGCTATGTGGTGAGTGAGGATCGAGGGTTGGCGAATGTGGTGGTAACGGTCGACGAGGGATTGGAGGCCAAGGCTTTCCCGATAGCTGCCACCAAGGCGCTGGTTGATCAGATCGGTTGTATGTACGAACCCTACGTGACGGCTGCGATGGCGGGGCAGGAGGTTGTCTTTCGTAATTCGGATCCCTTCATGCACAACGTGAATGCAATGGCCAAGGCGAACCAGGGCTTTAATTTTGCGCAATCGACGGAAGGTCAGGAAACCACCAAAACCTTCACCAAACGAGAAAACGTCAAGATCGTTTGCAATGTCCACCCTTGGATGGCTGGATATATCTTTGTTTTCGAACACCCGTTCTTCGCCGTCACGGATACCAACGGGAACTTTCAAATCCCGCCTGGACTCGCCAGCGGCCAGTATAGCCTGAGGTTCACTCACCTCAAGGCGGGAGACATCTCGTTACCAGTCCGAATTGAGCCCGGAATGGCCGCCAAGGTGGAGTGCAGTTATACCGTCCCGCAATAACGGCTCAGGTGTGCGATTCCGAAAGGACCTCGCGCAAATAGCTCCCCGTGTGACTTCGTTTGCACTTGGCGACGGTCTCGGGCGTGCCTGCTTCGACAAGTTCCCCACCGTGTTCACCCGCTTCGGGGCCCAAATCGAGCACCCAATCGGCGCTCTTGATCACTTCCAGGTTATGCTCAATGACGAGCACCGTATGTCCCGCGTCCACCAGGCGTTGGAACACGAGCAGGAGGATTCGCACGTCCTCGAAGTGCAAACCCGTGGTCGGCTCGTCGAAGAGGAAGAGGGTGGGTTTGGTGGCAGCCGCGGTTGCGACCTTGCTTCGCGCCGACCGCGGCTCGTTGGCTGCGGCGGTGGTGGCGAGGTGGCTCACCAGCTTGAGCCGCTGGCTTTCGCCCCCGCTCAAGGTATTAATGGGTTGTCCCACGCGCAGGTAGCCGAGGCCGACTTCCGCCAACAAAGCCAGTTTGCGCGCCGCGCTCTGGGCGGGTGCGGAGTCGGGGAAGGCGTGCAGGAATTCGATGGATTGATCGACGGTGGCGTCAAGCAGGTCGGCCACGCTCCAACTGGGTGACGTCTTCCCGGGCGGGGTGACCTTGATGTCCCGGATGTGCTGTCGATACCGGGCACCCTGGCATTCCGCGCAACGGATATAGATATCGCTGAGGAACTGCATCTCGACCTTCTCGAAGCCGGCGCCCCGGCATTTTTCGCATTGGCCAGCCGCGGAATTGAAACTGAACGCGTTCGCCGCCAGCTCCAGTTCCTTGGCGATATCGGTGCGCGCGAAAAAGTTCCGGATATCCTCGAAGGCACCGATATAGACAGCGGGATTCGACCGCGGCGTCCGACCCAGGGGCGATTGATCCACCAGGACGACCGCCCCCAGGTTTTCCCAGCCGTGAAGTGCAGTCGCGCCATCGGTGCCCAGCGCATTTAGCTCGCCTGCCTCGTTGTCGCCGCTGTCCTCTTCGTCTCCTCCCACCTCCACGCCGCCTAATTTGTTTTGCAACGCGGGCAGCAGGACTTCACGGATCAAGCTGGTTTTGCCGGACCCACTGACACCAGTGACGCACACGAAACGCTCCAGGGGTATCGAGACGGAGACGTCGTTAATATTATGAATGCGGGCATGCTCCAGCCGCAGCATGCCGGTGGGTTCATTCCTGCCCTTGCTTTTTCCTTCGGCGAGGGCCACCGGACGGCGTTTCGGAATCGCGATCTGTTTCTTTCCGGTGAGATAGTCGGCTGTCAGCGATTTTTTTGCGGTGGACAGCGATTTCGGGGAGCCTTGGAAAACCACCTGGCCGCCGCTCTCCCCGTGGCCCGGGCCGATATCCAGAATCTGATCGGCCGCCCGCATAATGGCCGATTCGTGTTCGACGACGACAACGGTATTGCCCAAGTCCCGCAGTTGCGTCAGCACTTCCACCAGTCGGGCGGTGTCTCGCGGGTGCAGTCCCACGCTCGGTTCGTCGAGGATATAAAGTGTGTTGACGAGCCTAGTTCCCAGGCAGGTCGTGAGGCTGACCCGTTCCGTTTCGCCACCGCTCAGGGTGCGGGTCGCGCGGTCGAGGGTGAGATAGCCCAGGCCGACTTGGACCAGACAGGAAAGCCGGGACCGGACTTCCGCCAGCAGCAGGCCCAGCGGATCGGTCCGCGACGGCTTGAGTTCGCTTTCCAATTGGCTGATGAGCGACAGGGCTGTTTCCGCAGGAAGGGCATAGAATTCGGCGAGGGAAAAAGAAACCGGCCCGTGGTTTGTTCCGCGTTCGGCAGCGTGCCGGCCCAATGCGGTGAGGCGCTGGAGTGTGAGCGGCAGGCGAAACAATAGCGACTCCGGATTGAACCGTTGTCCACCGCAGGTGGGGCAGGGCTTATAGGAACGGTAACGTGCGAGAAGCACCCGCACGTGCATCTTATAGGCCTTGGTTTCGAGCCACCGAAAATATCCCTTCACCCCGTACCAGGCGCGCGGCCATTGGTGTTCCTCATCCTTCCCGTAGTCGGGATCGCCTTCCACGACGAATTTTTGATGCTCCGCCGAGAGCTTGTTGAACGGCACATTGGTGGGAATCTTCATCGCCTTGGCCATGCGCATCAGGTCCGTCTGCGATTCCGCACCGGTGCCGGATTGCCAGGGGCGCACCACGCATTCCGCGAGCGTTTTGCCGCGGTCTGGCAGGGCCAGGTCCGGGTCGATGGTAATAATACGGCCAAAACCCTTGCAGGCCGGGCAAGCCCCGACGGGATTGTTAAAGCTAAAAAGCGGGGCCGACGGCTCGCGATAATCCAGATCGCATTCGGCACAGTGAAATCCGGCGCTGAAGGGGGCGATGCGCTGAATTCCACCATGTCCTGTGCGATCCCCGCCGATTTTCCAGACGGTGAGTTTCCCTTGGCCATAATGATACGCTTGTTCGACAGCTTCGATGAAACGACGCCGTGAACTCGGGACGACACGCACACGATCGGAGACGACCGTCAGCATGGGTCGCTCGTTTTTGATGGCCGCCAGGGCCTCCTCAACCCGCACGACATTGCCTTCCACCAACAAGCGTTGAAATCCTTGTTTCTGGAGCAAGGTCAATTGCTCGGATAAAGGTAGTTTATCGGTGGTGGGCAGTTCGAAAGTGATCAAGGACTCCGACGCCGTGGCCGTTTCGGCAGTGGATTTGCCATAGGGGGCCGGCGCTTCGTTGAGCGCCAAGACCTCCTCGGACACCGGTGGAATCCCACGTGATGACTCAGTGCGGGCAGGAGTGGACGTTGGTCCGGACGATTCGGGTTTACCGATCATCGCCACGGTTTCGTCCCAGACTTTTTGGGGCGGCTGATGCTGGACAGGTTTTCCGCACTGGCGGCAGTACAACTGGCTCAGATGCGTCCACAGGGTCTTCATGTGGTCGCAGACTTCCGTCATCGTGCCGACCGTGGAGCGGGTGGTGCGAACAGAGTTCCGCTGCTCGATGGCAATTGCGGGTGGGATGTTCTCGATCCGGTCTACGGCCGGTTTGTCCATCCGGTCAAAGAACTGCCGGGCGTACGGGGAAAAGGTCTCAATGTACCGACGTTGACCCTCGGCATAGAGCGTCTCGAAGGCGAGGGAGCTCTTGCCCGAGCCGCTTAAGCCCGTGATGGCGATGAGCTTACCCAAGGGCAGCTCGAGGTCGAAGCCCTTGAGGTTGTTCTGCCGCACCCCAAACAAACGGATGCACGCGGCCCCCGATTCCTCGTTTCCCGCCTTTGATTTCGATGCCGACATTGGAGGCACGAAGTTACGGACCAACGCCCGGGAGTCAAATGGCGGGTTGAGGAGAGATGGGGTGGCCCCCGAAGTGTTTGGCGGGGCCTTTTGGAGGGAGACATTGACCAAGTGGAGCCGCCATCCTTCAATGGCAGGGCAAACAAACGCGAAGAACCCAAGAGCGAAGCGACGCTTGCCGCACTCCCCCATGAAACTGAACCTCTGGTTTTGCCTGCTGACGATCCTGGTGTTGACGGCGTTCTCCCCGCTTTCCCGTGCGAAAGACGCCGAAGTCTCGGTGGAATTCCCGACGATCGCTTCGAAAGTCACGAACATGACGTCGATGCCGGGCTTTTTTCCCGTCTATTGGGATGCGAAAGCGGGCAAGCTCTGGCTGGAGATATCGTTTTTCGATGAGGATTTCCTTTACTATGACTCGCTGCCTGCGGGTTTGGGTTCCAATGACATTGGGCTCGATCGCGGCCAACTCGGGCGGGAGCGGTTGGTCCATTTCACCCGGAGCGGTCCCAAAATCCTTCTCGGCGAATCCAACGTGTCCTTCCGCGCAGCGAATGGCTCCGACGCCGAGAAACGCGCCGTTCGCGAATCATTCACTCAATCCATTATCGCAGGCTTTGAGGTGGCGGCCGAAGAGGGAGGACGGGTTCTGGTCGATGCCACGTCGTTCTTTCTGCGCGATGCCCACGATGTGGCAGGGACGTTGAAACGGACGCGGCAAGGAGGCTTCCAACTGGATCCGGCGCGGAGTGCGTTCTATCTGGCAAACACGAAGAACTTCCCGCGCAACACCGAAGTGGAAGTGACTTTGACGTTTTCCGGAAGCGAACCGGGTGAGTGGGTGCGTGATATCGCCAGCGATCCCAACTCGCTCACGGTGCGCACGCATCATTCCTTTGTCCAATTGCCGCCTCTGGGTTACGTGCCCAGAGTGTTCGATCCCCGGGCCGGCTATTTTGCCATGGGCTATGCCGACTACGCATCTCCTATAGGCGAGCCCTTAGTGAGGCAATTCATTACCCGGCATCGCCTGGCCAAGAAGGATCCGAGCGCTGCCCGGAGCGAACCCGTGACTTCCATCGTTTATTATCTTGATCCCGCCACGCCCGAGCCGGTGCGGAGCGCTTTGCTGGAGGGAGCCCGCTGGTGGAGCCAGGCCTTCGAGGCGGCGGGCTACATCAATGCTTTCCGGGTGGAAATGCTCCCAGAAGGCGTAGATCCCATGGACATTAGATATAATGTGATCCAGTGGATACACCGGGCGACGCGCGGGTGGTCCTATGGCAGCAGCATCAGCGACCCGCGAACGGGGGAGATATTAAAGGGAGTGGTTTCGTTGGGTTCGCTGCGGGTACGCCAGGATTACCTCATTGCCGAAGGATTGCTTGCGCCCTACCGCGACGGTCAGCCCGCATCGCTGGAAATGGAGCGCATGGCGCTGGCCCGCCTCCGGCAACTGGCGGCGCATGAGGTGGGGCACACACTCGGCCTGGCTCACAACTATATCTCCAGCGCCGCGCGCCGGTCGTCCGTCATGGATTACCCACCCCCTTGGGCCCAGCTTCGGGCCGATGGAACGGTGGACCTTGCCGAAGCTTACGCGACGGGTATTGGGGAATGGGACAAGGTGGCGATTGCCTACGGTTACCAGGATTTCGCCAAGGATACCGACGAAGCAAAAGCACTCCCGGGTATCCTGGATGCCGCGCGTGCCAGAGGCCTGATCTTCCTGACGGACAAGGACGCGCGACCGGCAGGCAGTCCACATCCCCAGGCCCATCTATGGGATACTGGCACGAACGCCGTGGACGAACTCGCCCGCATCCTGAAGGTTCGTTCGGCCGTCCTGGCCCGCTTTGGCGAAAATGTCATCAAACCCGGGAGACCCCTGGCAACGATTGAAGAGGCGCTGGTTCCCGCTTATCTGATGCATCGCTACCAACTGGAAGCGGCGGCCAAGACGATTGCCGGTCTCTCCTATACGTATGCCTTGCGTGGCGACGGCCAGATTCCGTTGACGCCAGTGCCTCCAGCCGAACAGCGGCGAGCGGTGCAAGTCATCCTGGGTTCGCTCGCACCCGAGGCTTTGGCGCTTCCAGAGGACTTATTGAATCGGATTCCACCCCGTCCCGAAGGCTTTCCCCGGCACCGGGAGCTTTTTGCCAATCACACGGCAGAAGCGTTTGACGCCTTGGCGCCTGCCGAGGCGGTTGCCGAGATCGTTTTCACCGTGGTGCTCGACTCCGGTCGAGTGGCGCGATTGATCGAACAACATGCGAGAAACTCCCAGCAACCGGGCCTGGAAGAACTCGTCGATCGTATACTTGATTCCACCTGGCGGAAGGCGGAGGGCGCGGGATATCCGGGTGAGGTCCAACGAACGGTGGACTATGTGGGTCTGGCGCGACTCATTGACCTTTTCGCCAATCCGGCGGCAACTCCGCAAACCAAGGCCATTCTCGGGGACAAGCTCAATGCCTTGTCGGAATCGCTGGCGAAAGAGGCATCGAGCAAGCGGACGTCACCGACCTTGCGAGCTCACTACATGCAAGGGCATCGGATGATCGGAGATTACTTTGCGCACCCCGGCGATTATGTGCCCCTGAAGCACGCGGCTCCTCCTCCCGGGGCGCCTATTGGGGATCAATACGACTGTGGGTTTTGATGGCTATTGCGTGGCCCAAGGGTGGCAGGGGCGGTCTCGTGAATCCGCATCCGTGGGATGATTGTAAGCATCCGTTGCGCTTCTGCTTCCCGTCCTCAAATCCCCAAGGACCATTTTTTGCTCTTATAGGCACCTGTTTATTCCTTTTCGTGCCATGAGACCGAACGGATTTCAGGGATCGCCTTGAGAGCCAGGTCGATGGCCTCGATCGCCCTGGGTAGAATCCCGCGATGGCGCGCGCCGACGAGATATCCCAGCATGCCCCTTTTCCGCTCGATGGTGCCTATCCATTGGTCGCCCGCCACCGCGTCATTCGGTTGGAAACCAACCACAAATGTGTGGGAAATCCTCTCGATCTGAAAATGGAAATACCAGCCAAAATCCTCCTGTCCCGGAGCGTCGTCGGTTGCTATACCCTGGCTCCGCAACTGGACTATCAGTCGTTGGGCGAGGTCGTCGCCGAAGCAGCCCTCGTTGATAAAATAGTCCCTCGGCTTGAAGATGTTGAAATGGGTGCTCAAGAAATGAACCTCGGTCTTCACACAGATGGCCCTTTCAGCTTTTGGATGCCTCGACGCCTCGACCGTTTGGGAGCCCACTGATCGGGTCCCTATGCCACAACGGGAGGCGACTCAATAACCTTAACATGAATTCTCCAGGGTTGCCTGACTTTTTTTACCTGTCTCGGCTGATTGGCGCATGACTTTTGGGGTGTCCACGAGCGTCAAAGGCGGGCATAGGACTCAAAAAAATGGAGCGGAGCATCGTCAATTCTAATGGGTATTCGCGGCGGAATTTTCTGGCTTGGACAGCCTTTGGTTTGCTGGCAATGGGTAGCCCGGTGACCTCGGCTTGGGCGGAAGGCACGGTTGCGGATCTTCCGATGGGCGGCGCGCCTGCTCCCTTGGATGCAGCCTGGTTTCCCAGCCGTCTGTACGCCTTCGTGTGGCGGAATTGGGCCCTTGTTCCTCTGGAACGTATGGCGATGGTGGTGGGGGCTACGAAGCGCGACCTCGCGAGTCTGGGGCGAAGTATGGGGCTGAAACCGGCCCGGGGATTGGACGACGCCCAACGTCGGCGGGCGTCCATCACCATCATACGGCGTAATTGGCATCTGTTGCCGTACGACCAACTCCTCCTGCTGCTCGGTTGGAAGGCTGACGAACTCGCCTACACTTTGCGCGAAGACGATTTCCTTTTCTACAAGCTCGGTAGTCTGAAACCCAAGTGCTTGCCCCTTCGTTGGTCCCCGCCTACTGCTGCCGAGTCGGCCCGCGCCGAGGAAATCCGGGTGACCGTTCGGCGACGTTATCCACACGGTGATCTGGAAGGCGAAAACCCGCTGTTTTCGTTCGTCAAGAATTTGAGCCGCCCGGTAGCTATCGATCACCGTCAGGAAAAGGAGGGTGGGCCGAAACCCTTACGGCTGGGCTACTCATATTATGCGTTGTACGGCGATCCGTTACTGGATCCCGCGCTTGATCCGTATCCTGACGGCTATCTTGCCCGCGTTGCTGCGGCGGGTGTGAATGCGGTGTGGTTGCAGGGATTACTTGGACGTCTTTCACGCTTGCCGTGGTCGGACGATTCCCTGATCGAACGTCGGCGGAGCGCTTTGCGGGACCTGGTGACGCGGGCGTCGCGGCACGGTGTGAAAGTATTTCTCTATCTCAACGAGCCGCGTTCGCAGGCGACTTCAGCCGGTGTGTTCAAACAACAGCCCGGCTGGCGCGGCGTTTCGGAGGGATCCTTCACCGCGCTTTGCACCAGTTCCTCCGGGATGCGCGATGCCCTCCGCGAAGGGATAGCCGACTTGTGTCGGGCCGTACCGGGCCTGGGCGGATTCTTTACCATCACGGCTTCGGAAAACCTGACCCACTGTTGGTCCCACGGCGCAGGCAAACAATGTCCGCGTTGTCAAAAGCGTGGACCGGCGGAGGTTGTCGCCGAGGTGAATTCGACGATTTACGAGGGGATCCAAGCCGCGAAAGGGCAGCAGCGCCTAGTGGCCTGGGACTGGGGATGGGGTGACGACTGGGCTTTGGAAACCATTGCGCGGCTGCCCCAGGGCATGGACCTCATGAGCGTGAGCGAGTGGAGTCTGCCGATCGAACGCGGCGGCGTGAAATCGACGGTTGGCGAATATAGCTTGAGTTCCATCGGTCCCGGTCCACGGGCCCTACGCCATTGGGAGGCCGCCAAGAAACGAGGCTTGGGTGTCGTGGCAAAAATCCAGTGCGCCAACTCCTGGGAGCTTTCTGCAGTTCCCTATTTGCCTGTGGTGGAGAACACGGCCCGGCACGCCGCCGCCCTGCAGAAAGTGGGTGTAGATTCCCTCATGCTCGGCTGGACGCTGGGTGGACATCCTTCGCCCAATCTGGCGGCCATCGGTGAAATCGGCTCAGGAGGCACGCTGGAATCTTTGGCCCGACGGTTGCATGGCGAGACGCAGGCGCCTGCGGTCGTGGAGTTCTGGCGTGGGTGCAGTACGGCTTTCCGGGAATTCCCGTTCCATGTCGGCACGGTCTATAGCGCTCCTTTACAAATGGGCCCGGCGAATCCGCTTTGGCCTGCCGCCACGGGGTACGCCGCCGGCATGGTCGGAATCCCATACGATGATCTGGACGCCTGGCGGTCCATTTATCCGGTGGAAGTATTTGCCGCACAGTTGGAGAAAGTGGCGGCGGGGTTTGGATCGGCCATCGCGAAGCTGCGCGGCGCGATTCCCAAGCCTTCGTCAGCTTTGCTGGAGGAACTCACCTTTGCTGAAGCGGGGGCCATTCACTTTGCCAGCGTGGCCAACCAGTGCCGCTTTGTCGCAGCGCGTCGTGCCGGGGACAAGGTTGCTCAACATCATTTCGCCGAAGCGGAGGCGATTTTGGCGGTGCGCTTGCATGCGCTGCAGAGCCGGGATTCACGGCTGGGTTTTGAGGCCTCCAACCAATATTACTATATACCCCTGGACTTGGTGGAAAAGACCATCAACTGCGACTGGCTTGGTCAGCAGTAACGCGTGTCGTGAGCCTCTTTTGGGACATACCCTGATGGAGACTCACGTGCGCCCTTTCTTTCGTTCCATCCCATCCATTAAACGCGAACCGCCTCAGTGACATCATTCTCCAAAGCCGACAACTTGCTGACGAGATCGGAAACCAGCGCGTCCTGAGATTCCTGGGATAAGTCCCCTTCCACAATCATCTGGAGGCTGCTGGCTTCCTCGATATAACGAATGATAACTCCATCCACCGAAATCCTGTGGATGTTCGCTTCCTTCTCATCCTGGCCTATATCCGTGTGGGGCAAGGCTGGTCGGTAGAGTCTTGCGAGAAGTGAAAAATCAAAAGCTGGGCCACATCCCGCAGTCAAGGTGTCGATCGTCTCCCGCAACGCTTCTTCCAGCCCGGCGTCGCGGGCCATCTTCGCCATTCGAATTCCGGCGATATGATTATTGTTTCCATCCTTCCGGGCGAATAACCAGCAGGGCCAGCAGCGATGGGTCACCTGTTCCCATCGCCAATCGGCGAGGTGAAGCTTCCAGTCGTCGTTGTTTTCCTGGAAGCCCTTGAACTCCTGGCCGCAATACAGCTTCCCTCCCTGAACAAGGATTGACGACCCATCTCCCGCCAATTCGGCGGTGTGGGAGTGAAGCCAGCCGGGAGATCTCCCAGAAGTGTCGACGAGGGAAATGGCGAATGTTTCCAAGTCCAGCACTGCGACCGGCGTGGTCCTGGGTTTACGCTGCTCCAGATAACCCAGGCTGCCAATGATGATTATACGATTGCCGGCTTGGGTGGCCGTATGGAAATCGGTGGGTGGGAATACTTCGGGCGGATACCCAAGAATGTCGATTTTTCCATCCGGATGGAGAATCACCACATCGTTATAGATCTTGAAATCGGGATCGTAGTGGTCCTCGTGTTCCCCGGCGATGAGTACCACCCTTCCATCCGGGAGAACCGTGGAGCTTTGGCCAAATCGATCAAAGCACCAGCCTGGCCCTGCTTCGAGGGCTGAAGCTTCGTTGAACTGAATCGCTGCGGAGTAGGCGTTGATTCGGGACCGCACCAACCATTCCCAGACCGGGTTGTTCATTCTCTCCGGGTTGCCTTGGCCGAAACGAGGCGAGCTCCATTGGTGGAATATTTCCTGTGTGATGGATGGATCCGGCAGCATCTCCGCAGGATTGGCTTCATCGTCGAGGGGGTTGGGCATGGCTCGTTGCTTATTCTTTTGTTTTGCCGCAGCAGGAGGCTGTTTCAACGGTTTTGGAAAATCCACACGTAAATCCACTGTCCCGGCGGCCAGTGGTTCGATAGCTGTTGATGCGCCAACGCAGCCGTAGTACACAACTGGGAATAGTCGCAGTGGGATCATCCGTTCTCGGCGGAGCGTCGGTCATCCTGATTTGAGTATGAACACAAAGGTAGCGTTGGTTGCGGCGGGACTGGTAGCCTTCTCGGGGTTCTCCCTTCAAGGGGCGGGTGCCTGGACGCAGTTTCGTGGACCGGCGGGCGCTGGCTTGGCCGAGGGGGCGAAGCCCCCCGTCGCCTTTGGTGCCCAATCCAATGTGCTGTGGAAAGTGCCTGTCTCGAAAGGTCTTTCGTCGCCCGTAGTGAATGAGAAATCGATCTTCTTGACGGGGCACGAAGGAAATCGTCTCGAAACGCTGTGTCTGGACCGCAAGACCGGCGAGGTCCGGTGGCGGCAAGCGGTGCAGGCCGCGACCCTGGAAAAGGTGCATGGCGCCAACAGTGTGGCCACCCCGACCCCGGTCTGCGATCACGAACGGGTTTACTCGTATTTCGGTTCAGTAGGTCTGATAGCGTACGATCTGGAGGGGCACGAGGTGTGGAAACAGTCTTTGCCCATGCCGAAGACCTTCATGAACCAGGGCACGGCCACCTCGCCGATATTGGTGGGTGACTTCGTCCTGCTCTTTGAGCAGGACGGCGATGAGTCGGCGCTAATTGCTTTTCGAGCCGCTGACGGCAAGGAGGCGTGGAGGGCCAAGTGTCCGGTTTATAATAATACCTGGTCCACCCCCATGAGCTGGAAGGAGCCGGGTGGGCAACGCGTGGGGTTGGCCTGTGCCGGGCGGTTTTCCGCTTTTGACGCCGGAACGGGCAAACTGGTCTGGTGGTCCGATGGACTTTCCCGCATGGCCTGCGCTGTACCCCTTTGCGTGGAGGACACGCTCTATATCAGTTCGGCGGCGGTCCAGGGCGAACGCTCGAACATGAAGGTGCCGCCGGAATTCGAGGAGTTCGTCAAACAGTATGACAAGGACGGCGATGGGAAGATCGCCGCCACCGAGATTCCCTCGGACTATCTTTTCACCGACCGCCAGGCATCGGGTGGCGCTGGCAACATGAACCTGCGCCAGGCGATGCGGTTCTTTGCCGGTGTCGATACCTCCAAACCCCTGGACAAGGAAGCCTGGAACCAGATGCGGGCTGGCTTGAAGGAGTTCATCAACAGCGAGTGGAACAATAGCAATCTCATGGCCGTGCGGACCGGAGGCAAAGGCGACGTGTCCAAATCGAACCGGATCTGGCAGGAATCGCGCGGGGTTCCCGAGATGGCGTCGGCCATCATCTATGGATCGCATATCTACCAGGTGCGAAGCGGCGGCTTGGTCCTGTGCCGTGATCTGGCCACCGGAAAGCAGGTCTACGAGGAACGCCTGTCCGCGCACGGCGGCTACTTCGCCTCACCCGTGGCAGCGGATGGCCGAATCTATGCGGCATCCGATCAAGGTGTGGTCACGGTCATCGGCACCGGTGACCGTTTCGCCGAACTGGCCCACAACGACCTGGGCGAACCCATCAAGGCAACGCCCGCCATCGTGGATGACACGGTCTTCGTGAGATCCGAAAAGCACCTGTGGGCGTTTAACGAGCGGGCGGGGAAGTGATCACGGAAAGGCTTCCGTGCTCTTCAGGAATCTTCTCCAGGCCTGGTGTTAAGCCTGTTCTAGGGCTTGGAAATCCGAGGTGGATGGCGGTTATTTCCCGTTTGTCTTTTCGGCCTCGCGTTGCCATTCGTCATCTGTGGCGCCTCTCCATTGGTGAAGATCGCAGCGCAACTTCACCTGGCAATGACTACAGAACCAGTACTTGTACGCGCCACCTGTGCGTTTGCCTTGCGGATTCAAACCGGACCAGAAGTAGTGTTGCTTGCTTAATAGCGCGAATCGATGGCATCTCGGGCATCGCGGCTTATAAAACGCGACGAACACCAATCCAAGCCCGTAAGCGATAGCTGGGCTTAACACCAAAACAACAGTCCAAAGCAAACCCATGTCGAAGTCCTCAGGCTGATTTTTGGCCATAGCAGGAGTAGAAGTCTAACAGCAAGGTGTGGATGTTGAGTTTTTCGCGACTCGAGCTGGGCGTGACCCCGCCAATTTCCCCTTTCTGCCCTATTGGCATCTTCGTTGAACTTGGCGCAAGCTGGGGGCGTCCCTCATTTATGACGCTTGCCGGATTTTCACACGGTTGGATGGCTGTTGGGCTCACGTTGGGCCTTGCGGTGGGTGTCCGCGCAGCCACGGTGCGCAAGGCGGACTTCAGCCGCGATATCCTGCCGATCCTTTCGGACAACTGTTTCGCCTGCCACGGCCCGGATACCAACAAGATCAAAGGTGGATTGCGGCTGGATCTCACGGGAGCGGCGTTGAAGCCATCCAAGTCCGGTAAAACGGCGATTGTGGCAGGGAAACCCGCTGAAAGCGAACTGGTTAGGCGTCTGTTGACGAGCGACGAGGACGACCGGATGCCGCCGCCGGAATCGCACAAGACGCTGACTGGCGCGCAAAAGGATTTGTTGCAGCGTTGGATTGCCGAAGGGGCGGAGTACAAGGGGCACTGGGTCTACACACCTCCGGCCAAGCCGACCGGTCCCTCTGGGGTGGCCGCGATTGATTCTTTGGTTCAGCAACGCTTGCGGGAACTTGGAATGCACCCAGCGCCTGAAGCGGATCGTCGGACCCTGGCCCGGCGCATCCATTTTGACCTGACTGGCCTTCCGCCCACACCGGAGGAAGTCGCCGCGTTCGAGGCCGACCGTCGCCCCGATGCGTACGCGCGATTGGTGGATCACTTGATGACCCAGCCGCAGTATGGCGAACGGATGGCGATTGGCTGGTTGGACATTGTGCGTTTTGCGGACACGATCGGATATCATTCGGACAACCCTCGGAATATCTGGCCGTACCGCGATTACGTCATTCGCGCGTTCAACAACAACAAGCCTTTTGACCAATTCACGCGCGAGCAATTGGCGGGCGACCTCTTGCCGAATCCGACCCAGGAAACACGGGTGGCTTCGGCGTTCAATCGGCTCCTGCTCACGACGGAAGAAGGTGGAGCCCAGACCAAGGATTACGAGGCCCGTTACCTGACCGACCGTGTTCGGGCGGTGGGGGCGGTGTGGCTGGGGCAGACGATTGGCTGCGCCCAATGCCACGACCACAAATTTGACCCCATCACCCAGCGCGATTTTTACGCGATGGGTGCGTTTTTTGCGGACGTCAGCGAAGGGATCATTGGGCCGCGTGAGCCTGGCATGCTCGTGCCCACCCCGGAACAGGCCCGGGAATTGGAGCGGCGCAATAAGGCGCAGACGGAAGTGCAGGGGGAATTCGATGGCCCGCATCCCGAACTGTCGGACGCTTACTCGCGATGGCAGGAAACCCAACTAGCCGCCCTGGCGAGTGACGCCCGGTGGACGGTACGCGCGCCGTCCACGGCGGTTTCGACCAATGGAGCGACGTTGAAGATTCGGGACGATCTTTCCGTGGTGGCCAGTGGCAAGAAGCCTGACACAGATACTTATATGCTGCGCTTTACCAATATCCTCGCCGGGGTGGTGGGGTTGCGGTTGGAGGCGATACCGGACGACAACCTGCCTGCCAAGGGATCGGGCCGGGCGGATAATGGCAACTTTGTCCTGACCGAGATCGTCGGCCGGGTGGAACGTGACGGGGCCGAAGTGCGGCGCATCCACTTCCAATCGGCCCGCGCCACCCACGAGCAAACGATCCTCGCCGATGGCAATCCGTACCAGGTGTGGTCGGCGGCATCGGCGATCGACGGGGACGTGAAAGGAAGTTCTCCCGGCTGGGCGGTGCTGCCGGATGTGACCCGGCGTCATCAACTGATTTTGGGATTGAAAGAGCCGCTGACTCTGGTGGAGGGCGAAACGCTGGCGCTGGAACTCCAGCAGAACCACGGCAATCATAATCATACTTTGGGCCGTTTTCGCATCGCGACGGCTGCGGACACCCAGGCGCTCAAGGCCCCGTTCGTGACACCACCGGCGAACGATGTTGCCGAAATCTTGAAGGTTCCCGACGGCGATCGGAAAGCGGAACAGAAGGAAAAGCTCTTTGTCCTTTTCAAGAATCAGGTTCCGGAACTGGATGGGTTGCGGCAACGGCTGGCCGAAGCCAAGAACGCGAAGTCCGAATACGAAGCCACCGTGCCACGTTGCCTCGTCACCGAAGTGAGCAAGGAGCCGCGCACGGTACGTATATTGCCACGTGGCAATTTCCTGATCGAGACGGGTGAACAGGTTGAACCGGCGTTGCCAGGATTCCTCGTAAAGAATCATCCGGCCGGTGAAGGTCATCGCCTCAATCGCCTCGATTTGGCCAATTGGATTGTGTCCCGCGAAAATCCACTCACCTCCCGGGTGATCATGAACCGGCTATGGAAGCAATTCTTCGGCATCGGTCTCTCCAAGGTGTTGGACGATCTCGGCGCACAGGGTGAACCTCCGCCGAATCAGCCGTTGCTCGATTGGCTGGCGGGTGAATTTATGGATAGCGGTTGGGATGTGAAGCATATGGTCCGGTTGATCGTGTTGAGCCAGACCTACCGTCAATCCTCCACGGCCTCAAAGGATCTCCTGTCGCAGGATCCGGAAAACCGGGCGCTCGCACGCCAGGGACGCTGGCGTTTGGATGCGGAACTGGTCCGCGACAACGCGCTGTTTGTGTCCGGCTTGCTTTCGTTACCCATCGGTGGACCCAGTGCCAGGCCTTATCAACCGGACGCCTATTGGGAAAACCTGAATTTCCCCCAGCGATCCTACGACGCGAGCAGCGGTGGCGACCAATACCGCCGGGGACTCTATACCTGGTGGCAGCGGTCCTACGTTCACCCGAGCATGCTGGCGTTCGATGCTCCCACGCGTGAGGAATGCGCGGCGGAACGGAATCGCTCGAACATTCCCCAGCAGGCGTTGGTGTTGATGAATGACCCCAGTTACGTGGAAGCGGCTCGCAGTCTGGCCACCCGGATCCTGCGTGAATGTCCGGGTGACGAGACGACACGGATCCGCTGGGTCTGGCGGCAAGTGCTCGATCGCGCGCCTCGCGCCGAGGAAATCGCCGTTGTCCGTGAATTGCTGGCGAAGCACTTGGGCGAATTCCGGGCGGATCGAAAAAGCGCCGAGGCGTATGAAAAAGTGGGAAAAAGTGCACCACCACCGGGCCTGGATACGGCTGAACTGGCCGCCTGGACCGACGTGGCCCGGACACTCCTGAACCTGCATGAAACGATCACCCGCTCTTAATATGAATACACCTTCCGAAGTGCGGCAATTTCTCCAGCAGCAGCAGACCCGCCGGGTTTTCCTGGGGCGCGCATCACAGGGCGTCGGGGCCTTGGCTTTGGCTTCGCTGATGAAGCCCGGCCTATTGCGGGCGGCGGCAGCTGAAACAACAAGTCACGCGACCGGGGTGGTCAATCCGCTGCATTTTCTAGCCACGGCGAAGCGGGTGATTTGGCTGACGATGGCGGGTGGTCCATCGCATCTGGAGACATTTGACTATAAGCCCAAGCTCGCGGAGATGCACGGGCAGCCGATGCCGGAGTCTTTTACCAAAGGTAAACAAATCGCGCAGCTTCAAGGCCAGAAGCTGATGTGCTTTGGTCCCCAGCATAAGTTCAAACGGTTTGGCAAATCGGGTGTCGAGATATGCGAGCTCTTCCCGCAGATCGGCTCCATCGCGGACGAGATTTGCTGGGTGCGCTCAATGACCAGCGAGGCCATCAACCACGACCCGGCCCACATGTTCATGAACACCGGCTCGCAGATTGCCGGGCGTCCGAGCATGGGCGCGTGGATTACTTATGGCCTGGGTTCCGAGGCGGAAAGCCTGCCCGGTTTCGTGGTGCTGACTTCATTGGGCAAGGGTGGACAGAATCAACCTATAGCCGCCCGCCAGTGGGCTCCCGGTTTCCTGCCCAGCCGTTTCCAAGGGGTGCATTTGCGCGGCAAGGGCGACCCGGTTCTCTACCTGGGTTCCCCGGCGGGCGTGACGCGGGACCAGCAACAGGACGTCGTCAAAACGATCAACAGGCTCAACGCCCAGCACGACGCCATCGTGGACGATCCCGAAATCGCCACCCGCATCGCGCAATATGAGTTGGCCTTCCAGATGCAGGCGAGCGTCCCGGAGTTGGTCGATCTCTCCAAGGAACCCGCCAACGTATTGGACTTATACGGTTGCAAACCGGGCGATGGCTCGTTTGCCTCGAATTGCCTCCTTGCCCGGCGGCTGGCGGAACGCGGTGTGCGTTTCATGCAGCTTTACCACAAGGATTGGGATCATCACGGTGGCGTGAAGCAAGGCATCGAGTTCAAGGCCGCCGAAGTGGACCGTGCCTGCATGGCGCTGATCACTGACTTGAAACAGCGGGATATGCTCAAGGACACTTTGGTCGTCTGGGCCGGTGAATTCGGGCGAACTCCGATGAGCCAGGGCGGCGACGGACGCGACCACCACAACGCGGGCTTCACGGTCTGGATGTGCGGCGGCGGAGTCCGCCCGGGTACTATCTACGGTGCGACTGACGAACTCGGCTATGCCGCCGTTGAGAATCCCATCGATGTCCATGACTTGCACGCGACCATGCTCCGCACGCTGGGCATCGAACATACCCGCCTCTCCGTCAAATTCCAAGGTCTCGACGTGCGCCTCACTGGCATCGCCGGAAAAGTGATCAAAGACTTGCTGGCTTGATTCTCCCCAAGGTAGCAGCGGCGGCCCGCCGCTGAAGGAGGGAGGGGGGAATATTGTCCGCAGATTACGGATTAAGTGACCGGGAGAGCGTAGCTGCCGAGGTGACGAGGCAGACGGTGAAAATAGGAACTCATCACGCACTTCCGCCTCGTCACCTCGTCGGCTACGGGGACTCCGGGCGCTCTCTTCTATCTGCGTTCATCTGCGTCTCTCATCTGCGGTTACCTCTTCTCCGTCACGACGTAAGAGGTAGGCGCGGTTTGCTCCGGCTGGCGCCCGAATTTTTCCAGGAGCATCTGGGCTCCATCGGCCATGAGGTTGAGTTCGGTGCCGCATTGGATGAATCGGAAGCCCTGTTCAAGGCAACGGGCGATGTCGGTGCCACCCGTGGTCAGGCATCCGGCGGTTTTGCCGTGGCGACGGGCGGCGTCCACCACTTTGGCCATCGCCTCGTGGACGAGCGAGTGATTCATATCGCCACGCCAGCCCATGGAAAATGAGAGGTCGCTGGGACCCACGAAGAGGACGTCGATGCCGGGGATGGCGGCGATCTCTTCAATGCGTTCCACGGCGGCTATTTCCTCAATGATCACAACCACCACTACGTTGCGATCGGCGAAGTCGTAGTAGTTACCCGAGTTGGGCCAGCAGAAGGAGGCGAATCCGGCTCCGGAACCGCGTTTTCCGTGGGGCGGATACTTGCACGCGGCGACGGCTTGGCGTGCCATTTCGGGCGTGCTGGTGAAGGGAAAGATGACGCCCAAGGCTCCGGAATCGAGGACGCGCTTGGCGGTCCAGAGTTCGTTCAGCGGCACCCGGACGAACGGCACTGCTTTCATTCCGCGTGTCGCGAGCACGATGTTGCGCACGGTCTCCAGCGTGACCGGGGAATGCTCCATCTCGATCCATAAGAGGTCGAAGCCGAGGCTCGCCGCGAGGGCGGTGGTTTCGACGCTATTGGTGGTGATGGTAATCCCGATGACTGGCAAGCCTTGGCGCAGGCGGGCTTTGATCGGGTTTTCCCAAGGCTCAGGAGTGGCGGCGTTCGTGGACATGTTCGTCGGGGGAGGGTGTTATAAGTTCACTTCCTGATCAACCAGACTTCTGAGACCTGGCATCCGCGCCCGTTGCCTCCCAAGCCAGGTTCGCGATACCAGCATAGCTCCAGGAGACCATCCCGGGTTGCTTCGGGTGGAATATCAAACTCGATGGGATGAAACGGAAACGGTTTCTTGATCAGCGGATGAATCTCGATTTTGCCATTGGCCACCAGCCGGATCGGCAGCTTGGGGGCGTCGCCCACATAGGTGACACGCACCTTATAGTGTGCGCTTCGGTCGAGGTTCGGGTAACGCATGCGCAAGGGTTGATCGATCAACGATTCGGCGTGGTCGAGCCAGGAGATCCGCATCGCCGCCTCGGGCTTTTCGTCGGGCTCATCCACGACATCGCCTTCTTCAAAGCCGACCTTGGAGGATAACAAACTTGCCGGATCTTCGGCAAACGGCAGGCCACGAACCGTGTGCGGTTGCCGCGCGATGTTGCCGGTGTCGTCGTAGAGTCCACCGGGCCCCGGATTGGTCCACTCGACGATTTCGTTGAGGGCGCGGAGCCTTTCAGTCTCAGTCTTCAATCGCCGGATGCTCTCGAATTGTTCGCCCAGCCAGCGGCGATTGTTCAGGGCATAATCGATGGTGTCTAGGCTGGCCCCGCGATCCACCCCGATGGCCTGGTAACGAGAGACGCTTAGTTGCATGCGGATGCTCTGGAACAAAGCTTCACCGAGTTCGAAGGTGCGGGCGCGCAAGTCCGGTGAGGCGAATTCGGTTAATGCCCGATTCAGGATAGCTTCCGCCTGGTTCATCGCGAGACGGGTCCCGAGTCGATCCGCGTCGCGCAGTTTGTCCATCG
>DATJII010000209.1:0-4213 GCA_035493435.1 Candidatus Limnocylindria bacterium
AACGGCGCATCCCATGCGTGCCATCTGGACGCAGAGCGCCTGCATGATGCTGCGTCCACCTTCGACAAATTGCTCGGCTCCCTTGGCGATTTCTTTCTTTACCCCCTCTTCACCCTGGTCCACGAAGCGTCCGTTTTCCCAATGGCCGTGGGCGAACAGGAATCCGGGAATCTTCCCTTTGATCTCCTTGGGTTCATAGAGGTTTCCCGTCACATAGAAGCCAGGCTTGCTCTCAAAATACACCTTGGCCACCCGGTATTCGCCTTGGTCGATCCAGCCGTGAATCACCGGATTCAACGGTGTTTTCTCGGGCATGGGCCACAAGCCCAAGGCCACTTGGATTCGCTGATGAACCTGGTTGGACCGTACCTGCCATTCCGCGATGGTCTTCGGTGGCGTAAAAGGAAAATAGCCATCGAGATCTTTTGGGGGATCGAGGCGATTGTCGTTGGGGAGTTCTCCCTCGGGCAGTGCGCGAGGGCTGGCGGCAATGAGCGCCGACGGCAGCGAGGCGAGGATGGCCAGGAGAACGGCGTGACCGGCGGCTCGGATGGGACGCATGGAGGAAAACTAGCGATCCTTGGCCTGCCCTGCATCTTCAAATGAAGGTTGCGGGCATTTTCCTGCACACGGGTTTCGGTGATGGGCTGCAGCGATCGCAGGCAAACGGGAAGATCGCCTGGGAATTTACCCCCTTCCCGCGTGACTTCTGGCCGGTAGCATCAGCACACTGGGGGTTCGATACGACGCATGAAGCAAAAAGCGGAGAAATCCAACGAAGTGGTCTCACGTTCCGGTCGGTTCACCAGTGGCCCGGCGGCGGACGTGGCTGCCTTTTCCGAATCCATCTCGTTCGATTGGCGCTTGTGGCGCCACGACATCCGCGGTTCGGTGGCGCACGCTGCCATGTTGGCCAAGGTTGGCATCCTGACCGCCAAGGAGCGGGATGACATCGTCTCGGGCTTGGACACGATCGGGCGCGAGATTGCCTCTGGTCGGCTTCTCTGGAAAAAGGAACTCGAGGACGTCCACATGAACATTGAGGCGGAGCTCACTCGTCGAGTTCCCGCAGGGGCCAAGCTTCATACAGGCCGTTCCCGCAATGACCAGGTGGCTCTCGACGTTCGTCTTTGGTTGCGTGATGAGATCACTGCCGTCCAAGGCGAACTGCGGTCACTTCAACGGGCGTTGGTCGAAATGGGCGCCCGCAATAGCGAGGTGATCATTCCTGGGTACACCCATCTGCAACGTGCTCAACCCGTTTATCTTGCGCACCACTTGCTGGCCTACGCAGAGATGTTGGAACGGGATCACGATCGCTTCACCGACGCGTCGCGTCGCACCAACGTTTGCCCGCTGGGTTCCGGGGCGCTCGCCGGGTCCACCTTGCCGTTGGATCGGGAATTTGTGGCGCGGCAACTCGGATTCGTTGACGCTAAGGGCAAGCCCTGCCTGTCTCAAAATTCGATGGATGCCGTCTGCGACCGGGATTTCGTGGTCGAATTCTGCGCGGGTGCGGCTTTGTTGGCGGTACATCTCAGCCGACTGGCGGAAGACGTCATTTTGTGGGCCAGCAGCGAATTCAACTTCATCCGCATCGCCGATGCCTACACCACGGGATCGTCCCTGATGCCGCAGAAGAAGAATCCCGACGTCGCCGAATTGACCCGGGGCAAAACGGGCAGGGTCGTGGGTAACTTGATGGGATTGTTGACCCTGTTGAAAGGATTGCCCATGACCTACAACCGGGATCTGCAAGAGGACAAGGAGATGCTCTTCGACACGGCGGACACCGTGCGGGCCTGCGTACGATTGATGGCGGCGATGATCAATCACACCTCCGTCAAACCCGAAAACTGCGAAGCCGCTGCGAGTGACCCGTTACTCTTGGCTACGGATTTGGCTGATTACCTTGTCAAAAAGGGCGTAGCGTTTCGCCAGGCGCATCACTTGGTGGGAGCGGTGGTGGCTCTGGCGGAAAAGACCGGAAAACCGCTGGATCAGTTGGAAATCGAGGAACTCACTACGGTCTCACCGGAATTCGGAGAGGATACCCAGAAGGTGTTCGATTTGGGCCAAGCCATGCAGCGCAAGAACTTGCCCGGTTCCCCTGGGACCAAACAGGTACAGGCGCAGATCGTTCGCTGGCGGAAGATACTGGCTGGTTAAGATGGTGGGAAGGGGGCTCGAATAGATGAACCAGCTTGCATCCACCTGTCACCAAAGCCTTTGTGCATGCTCGCTTGACCTTTTCCAGAACCTGCCGATATTAAGATAGGTATGACGATGCCCGCTACCACTATTTCTGCGGCAGTTGAGGGTTCGACCGCTTGGGTTCGGATCGTGGGCCGCGCTTGCGCTGAACGGGCACGTGATTTCGGCGGTGCCGTGGAACGATTTCGCGATCAAGGGGTTAGGGATGTAGTCTTGGATTTGGGAGACTGTCGGCTGATGGATAGCACCTTCTCTGGAGTCCTTACCGGGCTCGTAGAGTCCCAGAATGCCCAGCCGCTTTGCTTCACTTTGGTCAATCCTACGGTTCGCGTAACCGATCTCCTTGATAACCTCGGCGTTCTGCCTTTGGTACGAGTTCTGAACCTGGCCAAGTGCACCATGCCCACGGACGCCGATGAGGTTGGCCTTGGGGGACATTCGCAGGAAGACCACAAAATTTGCTGTCTGGAGGCGCATCGTTTGTTGATGGGACTGAAGCCGGAAAATCAGGCTCGATTCGCCGAGCTGACTCGCATGTTGGAGAGGGATTTACAGCGCGCCGAGCCATTAGCCATCGGTTGACGGCTGTAACTCCATGAAATGGGTTGCTGGAAAGCAACCTCCGCCGCCAAAATAGCCACGATGAGGCCCAATTCTGGCGCGTGCGCCGTCGCCGAACCCGAGGGACCATGCCTGTGAACTCACCCGTTCCTTTTGCATGGATCTCGTGCGTCGGTGAGAAAGGTGGCGCGGAAACCCTGATGATTGAATGTCTCAGGGTCTTGGATCGTTCACGTTTTCGTCCCCACGTCATACAACTGCGGCCTGGTCCGTTGGAGAAGGCGCTGCAAGAGATTGACGTCCAGGTTCATGTGTTGGAAACCCACCGGGTTCGTCAAGTGCATCTCGTGGCGCGGGCGATCTGGCAGATTCGTGGCATAGCCAAGCGGGAAAAATTCGCCTTCATCCACAGCAACGGGTTCCGAGCGCACATTCATGGTGGAATTGCCGCGATGTTGGCGCGCATTCCCGAGGTGTGGACCACCCACACGGTGGAAGAGCCGCGCTTGGATACTCCACTTATTCTCGCCATCCCCACTGCGCACGTGCTGGCTAACTGTCCCCGCACCGAGAAATACTTTTTAGGCAAAGGCCTCCCCACCAGCATGATTTGGCCGGGGGTCAACGCGGCCGCTTTGGAACAGGGGAATACTCGTGAGGCACTAGCGGTTCGGCACGGATTGCCCTTCGAAAAGCGATGGGTGTCTGTGGGGGCGCGGTTGCAGCGTTTTAAAGGGCAACTCCATTTCTTGCAGGCACTGGCGTCGTTGCCTCCCGACACTGACGTCCACGGCATCGTCATTGGCGGCTCCCTGTTTGGTCGCGAGACTGAATACCAAGCGGAGCTTAAGAATTTGGCCATTTCGTTGGGCATTCAAAACCGGGTAACCTTTACCGGGTTTGTTTCCGACCGTGACCTGGCGGGGTTGTTGGCGGCGAGCTCCCTGGTGGTGCATCCGGCGTTGGAGGAGGATTTTGGACTAACCGTAGCGGAAGCACAGGCGCTAGGGATTCCGGTTCTAGCCTATGCCGCTGTAGGTCCTGCGGCGATTATCGATCCCCACGTCACGGGTTGGCTGGTGCCGGTTGGGGATCAGGCTGGCTTAAACGTCGCATTGCGCGAAGCAATGTCCGATAATGCTCGTCTAAAGGCCTTTGGTGCTGCTGGCAAAATTCGCTCCCGCTCCCATTTTAGCGCTGAACAACATGCGCACCAGACGGAAGCGATTTACGAACAAGTGCTGGCATCGAGGCGTCGAGGCTAGTCGCGGGGATGCCGATACATGGCTGCGTACATAGGCAAGTCGAGGATGGAGGTCGGGGCTCCCGCTGAAAAGAAATCAGCGAAGAAGCTCCTGCTGCTGTTCGCCGGACTGCTGCATGAACATTGGTTCGGAAACATGATGTTCATTGTGGCGATGATCGTCGGGTACCTGCA
>DATJII010000210.1:0-3352 GCA_035493435.1 Candidatus Limnocylindria bacterium
CGATGCTCTCGGCCACCAGTTTGTCCGGCACCACCCGTAATAACGTGGCCGGTTGGGTGGGTTGCCGGATCACTGTCGGTACCGATCCCCTGGCCGTCACGGAACTCGGCCGCTGGGTGGCCTCCGGCAACAGCCTGATCCACACCTTGAAACTCGTCCGCGCCGTCGACGGCGTGGACGTCGCTGGAGCCCAGGTAACGGTGAACAACTCGGGCGTCTCCTCCGGGCATTTACTCTATGGGACCTTGCCCAGCCCGGTGGTGCTCGAAGCCAACACCACCTATTACCTCGTCTCACAGGAAACCTCCGGCGGCGACCTGTGGTATGACTCCAGCACCACGGTCAGCGCCCTCACCGGGGTGACGGTGCCCGGGGCGATTCTTTACTCGGGTAGTTCCTGGACCACCGCCGGTTCGGCCAACAACTCCTACGGCCCGATGGGTTTCAAGGCCGCGCCAGTGACGTGGAATGTCACGAAGGAAACCCGTTACGTGTACGACGGGATGCTGGCCATCCAGGAGCGCGATGGCTCCAACACCCCGCAGGTCAGCTACACCCGGGGCAAGGACCTCAGTGGGGGAACCCAAGGCGCAGGCGGCATCGGCGGGTTACTCGGATACACCTGCGGTGGCGTCAGCCATTTCTATCATTCCGACGGCCTTGGCAACGTGACTGCACTGCTGAACGTCGGGAACCAACTCAGCGCCACGTACAACTATGATCCGTACGGCAACCTCCTCAGTTCCGCCGGCCCCATGGCGGATGCGAACCCGTACCGCTTCAGCAGCAAGGAGTTCCATGGGCCGAGTGGGACGTATGCCTACGGCTATCGGTTCTATGATCCCAACCTGCAACGATGGCTGAACCGGGATCCGATCGGAGTTGCCGGTGGGTTGAACCTGTACCAGTTCGGGGGCAGCACGCCGACCTATTATGTGGACACCGATGGGCGGTTTCTGCTGCCCGCAGCCGGCTTAGGTGCCCTCGCCGGCGCCGTCTGGGGAGGAGGCATGGCTTATGTCAACGGAGACGACGTTTGGCAGGGTGCCTTCCGCGGTGCCGTTATCGGTGGCATTGCAGGCCTCACTGCGGGCATCGGCACTGGAGGAGCCCTAGCAGCAGCAGGACTGAGTTTCGGTACCGCCACGGTCGGCGAGGCAGCGGTGGCGGGAGCGTTCGGGTCCATGCTTGGCGACATGACTGGACAGGCCGTGGAAGGGGCCTTAGGATGGCGATGCGGTTATAGTCCATCCCAAACGTTGGCGGCAGGCGCACTGGGAGGAGGCTTGTCCGCGTGGGCCAGATCGGCTCAAAGTACTGGAGGAGCCGGAGGAAAAGGTGGCGGTGGCGCCAAAACGTGCAGTGCTCCTTCCCGAAAAGTTGGTGGAGCTTATGGCGACATTTCCGCTAACGGAGGGGAAGTGCATCATACTCCTGCAGATTCAGTGAGTACGTTGGCAGCCGATGAAGGTCCAGCTATCTGGATGGAAAAAGTAGACCATCGGCAAACTGCTAGTCATGGAACACGTGGACTCCAAGGGCAACTATACCGAGCCCAGCAGGCGGAATTGATCGAGCAGGGTCGCTTTGACGACGCAATCCAAATGGATATTAACGATATACAATCCAAATTTGGCGATAAATACAATGAGGGAATTGAACAAATGTTACAGTATTATAAATCTATTCCAGATTGGAAACTCAAGATGGATTGAACATGGTTAATTTATTTGAAATAATGCCGTACCAAGGGGCGGGCGAATTGCGCTTTGGGATGAGCGAGGAAAAAGTTTGCAGTCTTTACGGAAGGCCAGGCTCAGAAGCCACAAATTTTTTGATGGAGAGAGACTTGACATTCGAGCTTTTCAGCAGCCGCTTTTCCAAAGAAGATAGAACCTTAGTGGAGATTGGCTTCGCCCCAAATGCAAATGTGTATTTCCGAGGCGTGAATCTCTTTCAAGATTCAAGAGCTTTCCAGATGCTACTGGCCGCAGATGGAGACCCATATGAGTCTCTCGGTTTTATAATTCTGCTTAAAATTGGCATCACGATGACCGGATTTCATGACAATGATTTGTCGCAGCTTGCTGTGACGTTATTTACTCGAGGCAGATGGGACCGTCTTCGATCGAAAATGAAAAAATTTGTCATTTAGCTAAAGTTAAACTCTACACGCCAACCGCAGCACGCGTATTGCCAAGAAAATAAACGCCTGGGACAGCTTCTCGGTTACGAACGCCTCTCAAACGAAGCAACGCTCACCTACGTCTGACGGAACACCCAAACACCTTGCCCTCCTCGTGGCGCTGCTGGTCGGGCCGTAGCCTTGGCGAAGGCTGATCCTGGTTGACCAAGGACGCTTTCGGAAAATCTTTCATTTCTTGGCGTCCAGATCGTCTTCGGTAAGGAATGCGACTGTCCCAGCTATGTCGGAGGCAGAATCCTCGTTTTCAGCAAGCCTCGTCAATCCGGTTCGATTTAACATCCGGACAATTACCTGACCAGCAGCGGCAACGCACCTTCGCTGGTATCGAGGATCACGCTGCCGAGCGGCGGCTATATCCAACAGGGTTTCGATTCCTTGGGGCGAATGCAGTCCACGGCGCTGAAGAATTCCGGTGGCACGACGCTGGACTCCCGGTCGTATCTTTTCAACCTGGCGGGCCAGCGGACGAAGACCACCTACACGCTGGGCAATTACTGGGATTTCACCTGCGACAACGCCGGGGAGTTACTGACGGCCACGGGCAAGGGCAGCGGTGGGGGCTCTCATTACCATGAGACATTAAGCTACGGCTATGATAACGGGGGGAATCTCCTGTATCGCACGAACTATGCCCTGATCCTGGCGCTGGCCGTCGATGACAAGAACCAGCTTTCGTCCTTCACGAGCAGCGGCACCCTCACGGTGGCCGGCAACGTGACCGCCAGTGCCAGCAGCGTGAACGTGAACGGTGCGGCGGCTACGTTGTGGGGCGACCTCAGCTTTTCCAAGACCAACCAAAGCTTTGCCGCCGGTCCGAACACCTATACTGCGGTGGCGACGCAGACGGGCACGGGCACCATCTCCACGGCGATTTCCACCATCAACATTCCGGCCAATAGCACCTTTGGCTATGACCGGGACGGCAACCTCGTCAACGATGGTTTGCGCCAGTTCGACTACGACGACCGCGATCAATTGACCCGGGTGACGGTGGGCATCACCTCCCGCAGCGAGTTCAGCTACGACGGCCTGTCCCGCAAGCGGATCAACAAGGAATACGGCGCCAGCCTGAACAGCACGGCGTCCATGATCTCGGCCACGGTTTCCAGCACGCGCAACAATTACTCGGGCTGGGTTGGTACCCAG
>DATJII010000211.1:0-6002 GCA_035493435.1 Candidatus Limnocylindria bacterium
CTCCTTGGCATCGAAGGGCGTTACCCCCGTGAGTAATTCATAGAGCAAAATGCCCAGGGAGTAGATATCGCTCCGTGTATCCACGTCCGATCCGGTCATCTCTGCTTGTTCCGGGCTGGTGTAAGCAGGTGTCCCGATGAACGCGTGGAAGTTGGTCAGAATGGTTTTCTCGGTCAGCGGTTCCTCAATCGCTTTGGCCACACCAAAATCGATCACCTTGGGGACCGGCCTTCCATCCTGGACGGTGACGAGAACATTCGACGGCTTCAAGTCGCGGTGAATAATCCCTTTCTGGTGGGCGTGCTGGATGGCGTGGCAAAGTTGGATAAAAAGAGTAAGGCGATCCTGCAGCGCGAGTTGATTCGCCTGGCAGTAATCCGTAATCCGGACTCCGCGAACCAGCTCCATCACGAAAAACGGGCGACCCGCCGTGGTTGCCCCGCCGTCCAGCACGCGGGCGATGTTCGGATGATCCATCAGCGCGAGCGCCTGGCGTTCCGCTTCGAACCGGGCAACGATGCTCCTGGTGTCCATGCCAAGCTTGATCACCTTCACGGCGACCTGTCGCCGAACGGGTTCGCGTTGCTCGGCGCGATAAACGACCCCGAAGCCCCCCTCGCCGATCTTCTCCAGGAGTTTGTAACGGCCAATGGAGTCACCAATCTGCTCTTCGTGGAGCGTGAGCTTGCCCGCCACTTCCATGGAGTGGCGGAGAGGTTCGGTGACGCCCTGTTCGAGGAAAGTGTCCTCCTGATTGTTCGCGAGCAGCTCTTCGACGGCTTTCCTCAGCTTGGGATCCCCGGCGGTCGCCCGATCAAGAAAAGCCGCGCGCGCCTCGGCTGAAGGCTGCTCCAGGGCTTCGTGAAAGATTTCGCGTTCGCGGGTCATTTGACCGAATTCAAATATCTAGCTGGCGTGACATGCGGAGGACCAAACCAAAACCCGCCAACTACTTGCGGCCAGTGATTGGTTCTTTTCTTCCAATCTGCCGTCTTAACCAAGCCCTTGCGTAAGTCCATGTGCGTTCGGCGCTTCGCAGCGACATCCCCATGGTTGCCGCCGCTTCCTCCATGCTCATCCCCACAAAATAGCGATATTTAACCAGACTCGCCGCGGCGGGGTCCTCTTTAGTCAGCAGTTCAAGGGCTTCGTCCACGGCGAGCAACTCCTCGTCCGGCAGGGCTTGGGACAGGCGTTCTTCGTGCAGTTCTTCGTGGGCTGCACCGCTGCCGCGCTTTACCGCGCGTTTCCGCCGCGCCGAGTCCACCAGGATACGCCGCATTGCTTCTGCTGCGGCCGAAAAAAAGTGCGCCCGGTTCTCAAACTGAGCGTCTCCATCTCCGACCATCCGCAGCCAGGCCTCATGGACCAGGGCTGTCGGCTGTAGCGTGTTTCCAGGTGCCTCACCAGCCATTTTCTGGGCCGCAATGCGCTTAAGCTCGGTATAGACGAGCGAAAGCAACTGCTCGACACCTTGCTGGTTGCCGCCACTGATCTCGCGGAGGATCTGCGTAATTTCCGACATACTCACTTGGCCTTAAACGGCCGTGAACCCAATGCGCCTTATCGTTGAGCTCCTTTTGGAAAGGACGTTCACTTTTTCGGAAGACGCTGCCCAAGAATATCAGCAGGGTCAGAGCAATTCTATTTCGAAGTTTCGGTTGTTTGATGCGCCGGGACGGTTTCCGCTTACTGCTGGCTCCCATGGCTGTAATTTAATGCCTTCATCGCGTCACGCCGCCGTTCAGACCAGCAAGGGAAGAATCGTATCCGATTTGCGCGGGCTTTGTTCGCATCGACTTAGGCCTTGGACATTGAGTCCTGAGATAAACCAAGGGCTTAGTGGCGGAGCTCTCCCCGTCACGAGGTGCTGCGACCTTAAAACAAAGCTTCTCGCACCTTGCGCATACTCTGGGGCAGTCGTTGGCACTCCTTGCAGATGTGAATGCGATGGCCACGCCCCGCTGAATTGCTCGTTCGGACGCGACCGACCGTAGATTCGGCAATAATGGCCCATTGGCGAATTCTACGCGTTCTTGATCGCTGCCAGGGGCCTTGCGTTGAACAAACTTGGTTTCGCCGCCTTCTTCGCGTCCGGGCTCAGGCCCTTGCCATCAGATTTACTGTTGTTGTAACAGCAAGAGGATGCTCCCGGATTCCAGACCGTAACCATCCACGGCAATCTGGTACACCGTTCCTGCGGTAGCGAAGAAACTGACCTGGCTGGTCACGCTCGAACCGTAATCGTCGTTGTTGGCCACCAGTGACAGACTGGCCACTGAGCTGCCCGTGTAAGCAGCCAGGATCGTATCAAAGGAACTGCCGGCGGTGCTGATGGTGACAAGGCCGGAAGCGGGCGCCTGCCACTTCCACCAGACCGACTGTTCGCCTGTGGTTTGCCAATGAAACGGTTCGCCTGCCTCCCACGTTGCGCCTACGTTGCTGCCCACCACGTAATCGAATGAGCCAATCAGTTGCAGGCGGTCGGCAAAGGCATCATTGAGGAGGCCCCGCTTCACCGTCAGATTGATGGTGCCGGAGGCGCCGAAGTAGCCATCCACAGCAATCTGATAGGTGACCCCCGCGGTGGCAGGGAAGATGACCCGGCTGGCAGATGCCGCGCCGCCCTCATCATCCTGCGCCACGGAAACCAGACTGGCAACACTGGTACCCTGATAGACGCCCAGGGTGGTATCAAAAGAACTGCCGTCCAGGCTGATCGAAACAAGGCCGCTGCTCGGCGCGGTCCAGGTCCACCACACAGATTTGCCACCGGTCGCGTTGCCGTGGTTCGGTTCGCCTGCCTCTTTGGTGGCGGTGACATTTGATCCCGTAACCGTGCCACCGGCGGACGGAATCTGGAAACGATTGGCGAACAGATCATTGGAGTTATTGGTGGTTCCGCCCGACGCGGACACGGCGCGGTAGAAACGGCGATCCTGTCCCACAGCATTGGAATCATCGATGGCGAGCAGGCCGATCGGGGAAAAGGTGTTGGTCATGAGCGGCCCCCAGGTCACGAGGTTGGATGAGGTTTGAATGACGCACTGCGCACCTGCGGGACCGGCCAGCATGAGCTGGACGAGACTGTTGGTCCGGACGAGCCTGCGAAAATCCATGGGCGGCGGCGACCCGGGCACGGGGACGCTGGAGTTGTATCGGATGCTGCCGCGATTCCACCAGGTTAGGTTGCCTTCATCGTATTGCACAAAATCTACGGCGAACGACGCCACCTGGCCGTTCGTTTGGTAATCCGCCTGTAACACATTAAACCAGCCCGTCAGCGTATTATCGCCCCGACCGGGTGCGGTGAAATCCAACCCTGCACCGGCGCCATTGAAGGGCCAACGAGTGGCACCGGGATAATAACCAACACGTGCCAGCGTCAGGTTCGGGCCGACGATGATCAGCTCATAGCCGCTGGAGCTGAGATGCACGGAATCGGTGTAGGCTCCCAGATTAAAGGTGCGACTGGCCGAGACGTTTGTGAACGTCAACGTGTTCCCGCCGCCAATCCAGGCGCTGGGCGAACTGCTGAAAGTGAAAATGTTGGAGGCGTTGGTCACCAAAGGGCCGGGAGTGAAGGTAAAAGTAGTACTGACATAAGTGGCCTCGGGATACGGCGGAGGGATGTCCGGCATGATGAGCGTCGTTCCGTCAATGTGCCGGAGGTAGCGGATCAGATTGATGCCCGGCGCGAGCTGGAGGGTCGCGTCAATGAAGATGACGGCATTCGCGCCAACGTCAGGCAAGAGTCCGCCCATTCGGTACAAACCCGGGGGCAAAAAAATCGGGGGGACGGCATTGATTCGCCAGTCTCCCCCGGGATGTGCGGAAGGTGTTAATGCCGAACTGGAGGTGATGACGCTGCTGCGCAGCAAGGTCCCGGTATTTGCATCCCACAAGCCGACGGAAAAGGTCTGGCCCAGGATGAAGCCGTCGGATTGATCATCCCAGAATCCCAATCCGTCCACGACAATTCCGTCGGCGTTGGTTACGGCAAATTCATATCCCTCGGTGACACCTCCACCCAACCCGGCCGAGCCGGTCAGCGCATCGACACCGAGGGTGCCAGCGGAGAGCGAGGTTGCGATGAACAGATAGAGAGGAATGGCCAAGCCAGATATCTTCATAAGCGTCCGAAAGAGAAGTCCCTTAACTAATCGGGATGCTAGCCAATTCCATGCAAATTACAAGACTTAATACGACTTACCAACTGAACCGGCGGCCCGGCTTTTGGGTCGTGGAACGGGTTTTATTTATGCGCAAATCCCGGGAAAGAATTGCCGCGAGCGGCAACGATTGATCTGGAGTTCAATCGCCACGAGAACCGATTTCGGATTTAAGATCCCACGAAACCCGAGCGATTAAAAAGCTTTCCCGGAATGCGGGTGCGCGATTGGGTTGGGCCGGCGCCAGGGCGAGATTGGGTGGTTGAGTGTCGCGGAGATTGAAAAAAGCAAATGCCGTCAGGGCCGGAAAGCAAGTCGAGGCCACGCGACTTGTTTTCACTAAGGCCCACGAGCCTCAATGCCCGCATGTCCGTGGCCAGACGCAAATTCCCCAGCTGATTGCCCGGACGACTTCGATCGCCGGGCAAAAAGCTGGGGTTTTACTCTTGGTTCAGTTGTTCGTCTGCCAGCGGAGCTTTTATTGGTTGCGATGCTTCCGACTGGCGCGAGAAGCTGACCGCTTGGTCCCGCAGTCGGATTGACCGGCCTGCCCGACGATCTCCTCCGCCTGAGCCTCGCTGATCAAGCCCTGTGCCACGAACGCTTCGGCCGCCTGCGCGACGGCAGAGACGTACTGGCCATGATTTTTCCACGTCCCGCCTGAAGCCGGGCCGCTGCAGGGCGCGATCTGCTCGAGGCTGCACCCATTGGCATCGACAATCGATCCAGAGATGGTGCCGGGGCAGAGATCCTGGGAATCAGCGATTCCGTCGCCGTCCGCATCGGTTTCACCTGAGAGTGAAAAGGACGCGTTAAAGGCGCCCGCGCCGACAATGTCAGTTCCGATACGCAGCCAATCCGGGGCAAGGTCGTCGTTCCGAATCCAGCTTTGCAGATCGCCCACAAACAGCGGAGGGGCCGTAGGCCTGGGTGCGGACAGCCACATAAAATCGCCGCTACTCAACAACACTTCCGGTCGGAAGAAGTAATGACCGGGTGGAAGGGAGATGGGCGGATTGAACGTCACACTGATCAAAACTTCCTGGCCGGTGACCGGGCCTTCGCCGCGGGTGGTTTGGTTGGTAGCGGGATGGATGCCGGTCACGACGGAGTTCGACGCCGTGAAGTTGGCATTCACGAGCGTGACGCCGAAACTCAGGCTGCCATCGAGGCTATCCCGCGTGGCAGCGTCGATCTCGACGTCGCCGGGTGAATTGACGCGGGTCGGCACACGAGGCGTTCGGTTGGTGTCCGAGTCAGCCGAAAAAACATGGTAGATCTCGATTTCAACATTCTGGGCGCTGCTCAGCGGCGCTCCCGATGGAATCAAGCCCGTGAAGGTCGCCTGACTGATGAGCGTGGTGTTCGAGACGATGATGAAATCGTCGGCGGTCTCGGTCTGAATTTTGCCCGGGCTGGCCGGACGCGAGAGGGTGGCGATTTTTCCATCCGGATTGCCGGTGGAAAAAGAAAAGGAATCCGCCGAGGCTTGCGAGATCAGCAGCAGCGAAGCCAGCGCGCCAGCCGCGATTTTGTTGGCGGAAAGGGCTGTCCGTACAAAGGACCCCAGCCCTCGAAGGGCCGGCATTTCATTTATTGTTTTCGTTTGGTTTTGTTCTTTTAGCATAACATTGGTTTTTTGTTTCTGCGCTTCTGACTGGAGCGGAGAGTTGCTACCGCTGGGCCTTCCGATTACTTAAGCGATCGTGATCCTACCGCTCCAAGCGAGTCAGACTCGCATTTCCAAGTTTGAGAGACGGGGAGGAAAGTAGTTCCCGGAAGGGAGTGGAGCTTTAGTCCCATAACCCCGGGAAGGCTGCAATCAGCGGG
>DATJII010000212.1:0-19363 GCA_035493435.1 Candidatus Limnocylindria bacterium
GCGCTCGGTCATCGCCTCACACGCCTGCCGCACCCGCTCGAACTCCGATCTGACGGCACTCCAAGACTCATCTTTTACTTCAACCACGATGGCGAGCCGAACCGGACTGTCGGATGTGGCGCAAAGCGCGAGGTATTTAGAATGGGTTTCACCCGCATAGGTTTGGCGGACGATGCGCAGGAAGGCCCCACCCCCACCGCGATCAAAGGCCTGTCCGATCTCATTGGTGTACCGCCCCCGAATTTCCTCCAGCTCACGCAATATGGTCGTCGTCCGAGAGGACTTCGGCAAGGCAGCGACTTGGCGCATCTCCTCACGTAAATGACCCAACATGTGGTTAGGTGCCGATTTTGCTGCGTTAAAGAAGAGCAGTCCTCTTTCGGTGTAGGGAATCTGAAAAACGACACCGCCAGCCACACGTGCGCCACTCCAATCGGGTCCAGGGAAAGTCGGCAATTCAGACGGCCTGACTGCGCAAAGGATCATCGCCGTGAGGCCGGTTGCGGCCACTATGATCGATTTTGAAATCCATCGCATACGTCCCTCCGATCCCGCAGGGATCAAAGCCAGTAGCCGGTAGGTTGAGTCCGCGAAACCACCGGTATCCATCGCAGTATCAGTGGCTCGCGCCCGTAACGTATTCTGCGTTCTCGCGTATCGCGAGCACGGAGTTCGGGCGATATTGCCGCCATCAAGTCCGACCACCTTTTCTCTTCGAGCGTCCTCCGTTCCCTCAACGCTCGCGATACCCCAGAGGGAAAATACGCGCTGGGCGCGAGCGACAACTCCGTTTTTTGTACCGGTGGTATCGCTGCGCTCAACCGACCGGCTACCAGCTGGCATCCTCCGGATGCTCTTCCGTCCGAAACCCGGTATCCGATCATGAGCTCACCCACGATTTTAACCATACCTGCCCATGATTAAAAGTTGCGCCCATTGGACCTGGCACAAGTCGCGGGCAACACCAAAAAAGAAAGTCGCGTCGCTTGCTCAAAACCACCCAAACACCTTTTCTCCGGCCCTCGCGACCTGAAAGTCCCGCCAATTCAGCATCAACGCCACCAGGGTAAAACCAAGAAGCCCCGACTCAATCCTTCGTCGAAGATGCCCTTCTTGCCGACAGGCAAACAAATCCACCGTCAAGCCGAGGACAATGGTGCCCGCAATGTGGACCATTGAATGAGAGATCCCTTGAATCGCCCGATCCAGGCTAAAATCATCCATTCGCAAGGTTCTACGGCCATGAACGGTGGCGTTGATCGTATAGGTTAGCGCCCCGGAGAAATAGATCGCCGCCAGCAAACCCGCCACGCGTGACCATGCGCAGGCCTCCGCTATCACTCGGCTGCCCTTGGCTACAGTCGGTTTGAATTCCATAGTGTTTTCTCAATAGGCAGCGATGGTTCGACCTTGCCGCTTTTCAAAGCTCACGCCGGATATTCAAGCGGACCCGGCTCGAGCCTCGAACTTGCCCGGACGCTGGCGGCATGATGCAATACCGACATGCCGTGCCTTAATCGTTCCCTGTTGGTCCTGTTGTGTTCGCTCGAACTCTGCGCAGGGACCATCACTGCTAGCGAATCTGCGCGACCCTTTGTCCAGGACCGCTTCGCCATTGGGCTGTGGGTACCGCCGGTGGCGGGGCCGAAGCTGGACGAACGCTATCGTGAATTGGCGGAAGCCCATTTCAATCTGGTCATTGGCACTTCCGGGACCAATGTGAATGAGCAGTTGACGCTTTGCGAACGGTTCGGCTTGAAGGCCATTGTGGCTCGCAGTGAGGCTCAGGCTCCCTGGCTGGATCATCCGGCCTGCTGGGGCGCCTTGTTGACCGATGAACCTGCGGAATCCGTTTTTCCCGCGCTGGCGATGCAGGCGGCGGAGATACGCGACAAGCATCCCGGGCGCTTTGGCTATATCAATCTCTTTCCGAACTACGCCACCCCCCAGCAACTGGGAAGTCCCACTTACGAAAGCCACGTCGCCGCTTTCATGAAGGACGTGAAACCGGAGATTCTCTCGATGGACCACTATCCCCTCATGCGCCAGGACGCTGATGGACGGGCCGCTTATTGCGAGAATCTGGAAACGCTGCGGCGGCACTCGCAGGTGGCGAAAATTCCTTTTTGGAATTATTTCCAGGCGATGCCGTTTGGAGATCACCCGGATCCGACGGAGGCCCAGATTCGGTGGCAGATATTCACTTCCATCGCCTACGGCGCCAAAGGTGCCCTCTACTTCTGCTATTGGACTCCCGGACAAGGCAATGGTGGCTCCGGCGAATTCCCGAAGGGTGGCGCCATCATCACGGCGGAAGGTCGGCGCACGCGGCATTATGACGAGGCCCGGCGCATCAATGGTGAACTACTCCACCTGGGTCCCACCTTGATGACGTTGAGCAGTGACGAAGTACGACGATTCAAGACCGGGCCAACCTCGACCCACTTTCCTCCAGGTTTTCCGCTTCGATCCGTCACGCGCACGGGGAATGACGTTGAATCCGAGCTTCTGGTGGGAACCTTCCATATGGCAGACGGACGTCGCGCCGTAGTGATCGTCAACGACAGTTTGGCTTATACCGCCTGGCCCACCCTTGAGTTCGACGTGCCGGTCGCCGAGGTGCAGGAGGTGGAAAAGTCCACCGGAGGCCTGGTAAAAGCGATTGACGATAGTCCGGAGACGCGGGGATTCCAGCTATCGTTGGGTGCTGGGGACGGGCGACTGTTCATACTTCCTGCGGCGAGGTAACGTGAGACGAATCGGGACAGCCGGTCCAATAGGACATGAAGACTCGTTGTTCGCCCATCCACGCCTTTGCGGGATCCGAACTGATGGTCGTCCTGGCCATCGTGGCGATCCTGGCCGGCTTGATGCTGCCCGCCTTGGGTGTAGCCCGGCGGTCGGCCCAACGCACGAAATGCGCCAACAATCTTCACCAGTTGGCGTGGATCATCCGCATGTATGCGGATGACATGGGGGATGTGGGTCCCGCCAAGCTAACCGAGCACAAGTCGTTGGACGGGTGGATGGCGTATAAACAACTACTGAATGCTTACCGAGGCCAGGCCGGCGGGGGGACCTTCTTTGCCTGTCCGTCGGACAAGTACCATTACGGTTTCACGGCGGCTTCATCGAACGCTTACCAATATATCGGACAGGCCATTCACTTGCAGTCCTGGTCCGACTATTCCAGCTACGCCTTCAACGGCGGTAATACCCGAACCAATACCGAGTCCGGAATACCCTATCCAGGCATTGCCGGGAAGAAGCTGACTGCGATCCACAACCCATCGGCGACCATTCTTGTGGCAGAGGTGCCTGCATACTATTGCTATTCCTGGCATGATCCCCAGAACGCGCGGACCGCCCATTATTTCAACCGCGCCTTGAACGAGGCCGCTTTCGTGGACGGTTCGGTTCGTTACCTGCCCTTTTTCTATGATTCGCAACGCCGTCCAGCGGAAGCCTGGCAGTACGATCCGCCAGCGGAGTTTGAGTACAAGTGGAGTGCAGAGTGAACGTCGCCGGTGAGGCGGGGCGAATTGAAATAAAAACATCCGGTTCTGACACAAGACGCTTCGTTGGAACGTGTTACGAACCAGCCCGAAGCCTCTCGCCGGGTGTCAGGGCTCGTCGGGAGCCTCGCCCCCCGGTCTTGGTGGGCGCTTTTGTTTGCCCAGGCAATAAGGTGGGGCTGGGCTCAGAGGTTGTCTATTGGGTATCGACCTCGGGGGTTGCAGCGTGGCTTGCGCGATGCGGACTTAACCCATTAACCTTGGCGTGTTCGCTCGGTTGAGCCCATCGACATCAAACACTCGCGATGGTCGGCGGTGGCTGGGTTGCCATACGTTCAAGGGACCGGGAAGTCGCGCCATGGGCTATATACTGGGAATTAATTCCGTCTATCACGAGTCCGCCGCCTGTCTCCTGAAGGACGGGTTGCCGGTGGCTTTCGTGGAAGAGGAACGCCTCAGCCGACGCAAGCACGCCAAGGAGGCGCGCGTGGATAATCCCGACGAACTCCCGTGGCTGGCGATTGACTATTGCCTGCACGAAGCCGGGATCACCTTCGCGGAGGTGACGGCCATAGGCTATTCCTTCAATCCGCCGAAACGGTTGCGCAATCGTGGATTGGGTGAACCGGTGATCTCCGGTGACTGGGGCAGCGAGGCCGGCGAAGACCTTTTTCAACAACGGCTGAGCCTTATTCCGGCAGCCATCAGCCAACGCGCCGGATTCGACATGCGCGACCGTTTCCATTGGCTGGATCATCACCTGTGCCATGCGGCTAGCGCGTATCTAGCATCCCCGTTTTCGGAGGCGGCGATCCTGGCTATTGACGGCATCGGAGAGTTCGCCACCGCCTGGCTGGGCCACGGCGAACAAACCCGGATGACTTCAATTAGCGAGATTGAGTATCCGCACTCGCTCGGATTCCTCTGGGAAAAGTTATCGGTGTATTTGGGCTTCAGCCCTTACGACGCCTCCAAGGTGATGGGGCTGGCGGCTTATGGGGATCCCCAGGTTTTCGCCGCAGGTATCGACACCCTGATTCGTTGCGTCGATGGAGGCAGGTTCGAAGTCGCCAGCGAGATTCTTAGATTTCGGAGTGGCGATTTTCAACTGCTGGAAGAACTCCTTGGACCACGTCGAAAATCGGGAGAACCTCTTGAAGCCCATCACGCGCATATCGCCAGCGCACTGCAAACGGCAACGGATCGCGTGGTGTTGCACCTGGCCGCCCATCTTCGCGCGCAAACTGGAAGTCGCCACCTGTGCCTGGCCGGCGGCGTGGCGCTCAATTGCATCACCAATCGTCTCCTCCAGGACTCCGGCCTGTTCGACTCACTATACATCCAGCCGGCGACCCACGACGCGGGCACGGCCCTGGGTGCCGCCCTGCTATTGGAACATCAGATACCTCATGGCGCAGGTCGATACGTCCAGGAGCATGCGTATCTTGGCCCAGCCTATAACGAACGGGAGATCACGGAGGCGCTGGAGCGGCATGGCCTAAGCTATCGACGAACCCGGGATCCTGCTGGCGAGGCAGCATCATTGATCGCCAGCGGAGCTATCGTTGCCTGGTTTCAGGGGCGCCTGGAAGCGGGCCCTCGCGCCCTCGGCAATCGCTCGCTCCTGGCGGATCCCCGGCGCCGGGAGATGCGCCAGACACTTAATGAAAAGGTAAAACACCGGGAAGATTTTCGCCCTTTTGCCCCGGCCGTACTGGCTGAAAAGGCCGAAGACTGGTTTCTCGGCGCGGGCCAGTCCCAATCTTCGGACTATATGCTTTTCGCGTACGCGGCTCGACCGGAACGTGCGGCCCAAATCCCCGCCGTGGTTCATGCCGACGGAACCTGCCGGGTCCAGACGGTGCGCGCCAAAACCAATCCTCTGTTCCATCGACTCCTTGTGGAATTCAACCGCCTGACCGGGGTGCCTCTGGTGCTGAACACCTCCTTCAACGATTCCGAGCCGATCGTGTGCAGTCCGGACGATGCCGTCCGCACTTTCATTTCGACACGGATTGATATACTTATTATCGGAGATTTCATCGTGGATCGCCGGGCCGGACTATGAATACCGATCCTGCCATTCCGGCCCCCGAACTGGTCTTCCCCCTGGTGGAGGATTCCTACGGAACGCGGCTGGCGTGGGTATTCGGCAACGAGGCAACCGGCGGCGTCTGCCCATTCTATGCCAAACAGTGCCACCACTGTGACATCGGCGCGGGTGAAGGCATCCAGTTCAATCCTGAACTAAACGGCCGACGGCTGAAGTATTTTCTCGGGTATTATCAGGCAGCACTGCCCGACGTGGTTCACCTCGTGGTATATAATTCCGGATCGACGCTGAATCCCCGGGAGTTCTCGGCCGCCAGCCTCGAAGCCATCCTGGAAGTTGCCGCCGGGCTGCCGCGCTGCCAGGTGGTCTCGCTCGATTCACGGGAAATATATATTACACCCGGCCACCTCGGACGGGTGCTGCGTCACCTGCGGCCCGACCAGCAGGCACGGGTGATCCTGGGACTGGAGACCCAGGACGACCGCCTCCGGCAGGAAATTCTAAACAAACGGATGACCCGCGAATCCATCGTGAGAGCCTTTGAAACGGTGGGCCGTTTCTGTGGCCGGGTGGGATTCGACCTCAATGTCGTTTTTGCTCCGCCCTACCTCTTAGGGCCGGACGCCATCGCCGAGGCTGTGGCCACGGTGCGTTACGGGCTGGACTTGGGTCACCGCTTCCAGGCTCCGGTAGACTTCAATTTCCATCCCTATTATCCGAGTCGAATGGGACTCCAAAGATTTCCCGGGCATACACGGGCCGATTTGGGAACGGCGCTTGAAGCAGTCGCGCAAATCCAGCCGCTCCTGCGGCACGATGGCGGCGCGTCACGGTTGTTTATAGGATTGGAAGACGAGTCCCACGACCAGCAGCCGTCCGAACGCCACGCCGAACTCGCGCGTTTCGCGGAGATCTTCCGGCATTTTAATAGCACGCAAAGGCTCCAGATATAGCTATTCTGGGCTTTTCCCGGCGATGCCTGCCGGTTGAATTCCCGCGGTGGCAGGATGACAACCACGCTTGGGCGGGGCTCCGTTCGATTCTCTTTAATCGTTGGGAATCAAAGTGTTACACACTGACAAATCGATTCCAACTATCCCCGCAACCGAAAACGAGGACTCCAGGGGTGTTACAAACGGCCGGCATTTTTCTAAATGCAATAAACGGGCCGCCAAACGATAAATTGACGCGTGAAACCGTCGTCGATAAGAATGACAGCTCAGGGGCACGGACCAATGAAACCGCATCGCCATCCCATTGCGCGGCTCCCTCACCGGGGTCTAGGCCTCGTGGCGGCACTGGCGCTGGCCCTTGGTTTCACGGCCACCACCCGCGCGGCGGCGGAAGAGGGTGTGGCGCTGGCCATCATCTATGATACCTCAGGTAGCATGGCTGAACCCGTGCCTGCGGGGCCGGGCACGACCGCCCCGAAGTACGTCATCGCCAACAAGGCCCTGGGCAACATCGTGGACCGAATCGAACGCTTCGCGACCAATGGGTCCGCCCAAACTCCCCGCAAGGTGGAAGCGGGCCTGTATGTCTTCCGCAAGGGACAGGCCGCAGCGGCGGTGCCCTTCGGGCCACTTGACGCCCAGGCCTTCCGGAAATGGGTCGGCCATTTCAGCCGTCCCAACGGCGATACGCCTCTGGGGCGATCCATCGAAGTGGCGGCCAAAGCCGTGCTCGCTTCCCCCTTGAATCACAAGCATATTGTGGTGATCACGGATGGCATGAACACTGCAGGTCCAGATCCGCAAACCGTCATCAACAAGATCACGCAGGGAGGCGACCACAATCCTTCCGGACTGGCGTTTCATTTTGTTGCCTTCGACGTGGATGCCAGTGTTTTCGCCGGGGTCAAGTCCCTGGGGGCGACGGTCGTCCCGGCGGCGAACGAGCAACAGCTCAATGCGCGCCTGGAGTATATTTTCGAGAAGAAGATCCTGCTGGAAGACGAAGAGCCGAAGAGTCCGGCGCCTGCCAAAACCAACTGAACCCGAAAGGATAAGACCATGTTTCGCGCAATCAAACGACTGTTCATCTGGCTGGGACTGGCCGCCGAAAAGGCGACGGAAACCGACGCCATCAACGAAGCGGTGGTGGAACGCGGCATCCGCGATTCCAAGGCCAAGGCCGACAAGGCTCATTATGCCAATGGCCAGTTGGCCGGCCAGATCGCGCTGCTGCGCGATCAGGTCAAGCGGCAGATCCGCCAACGCGACGACCTGCAGGGAATGTTGCAGGCGGCGGCGGCCGCGAATGACGAAGCCAACGGCGCCCACTACGCGGAAGAACTGGCCGGACTGGAACAGGAACTGGCCGATAACCAGGCCCAACTCACCAGCCTGGAGGAGCTTTACCAGCAGAACACCCAGATCGTCGCGCAAAGCCTGCGCGAGATCCAACGCTTCCAGCGCGAGTTTGAGACGGTCAAGACCCGCGTCGCCATGGGGCGTTCCCTCGAAAGCCTCGCCGGGATGATGAAGAGTTCGATCACGGAACTCCAAGGCATGATGGGCGGCGAGATGGGCCAATCCCTGCAACAGCTCCGCCAATCCGCCGCCGGTGGCGAAGGGCAGATGCGCGCCACACTCGACCTGGCCAAAGAGATGGGCTCGGGCATCTCCCGGCAGCAGGAAATGCGCAAGCAACGCGGCGCCATGCTCTTCAACGAATATAAGAAAAAGATGGGCATGGTCCAGGGCGAGGCTGCCGCGCCCGCCACACCCGCCGCGGACAAGGCGCCCCGCCAGAAGATAGCGGAATGACTTTACCCCTGAAAAATAGCATAATACTTATATGACAGCTCGCGGAAAACTCGTCGTTACCCTGCTCATCCTCGCGGTCGCGGGATTCGGCATGTGGCGTTGGTGGGACAAGATTGCCCCGGCCGCCGCCTCGCAAAACCCCTCGGTGGACACCGCCGCGGTAAAGAAGGCACTGGATGCCAACAAGCCCGCCCCGGCTCCCGCCCAGGACATCACGGGCAAGCTGCTCGCCGGCACCAACGCGGTGTCGCTGGTGGACGGCTCCTCCATTCCCGCCGTCAGCGGCGTGAGCGACTACGACAAGACGCTGAAGGACGGCAAACTGGTGGTCGAATTCCCCATCAATGTGTGGCCGGGCTGGGCTCCCATCATCGTGGCCAATAACGGCATGGAAGCCAACGAAGGAAGCATCTTTTATAAGAAATATGGGTTCTTCGTCCACCTCGTCCTAGTGGACGATCCCGTCAAGGCCCGCGATCTCTTCGCCAGCGGCCACAGCCACGTCCTCTGGGGCACGCTCGACATGATGGCGTTATTCTCGCCGGAACTCATCAAGGATTCGCGCACCGTGCCGGTCATCTGCCAGCAGATTGATTGGTCGGGCGGCGGCGACGGCATCGTGGCCCGCGGCGATTTGCGGAACATCAACGATTTCCGCATGAAGAACGGCCACCGCCGCAAGGTCGTGCTGGCCCAGAACTCCCCCAGCCATTACCTGATCATGTCCCTGTTGATCGACGCGGGCATTGACCCCGCCGAAGTGGACTTCAAGTGGGCGGCCGACGCCCCGGCGGCGGCGAAGATCTTCGTCCAGGACAGCTCCCTCGACGCCTTCGTCGGCTGGTCGCCCGATATCTATACCGTGTCCAGCGGGGTCCCCGGCACACGCCTGGTGGTGACCACCGGCAGCGCCAACCACCTCATCGCCGACGTCTGGGCCGTCCGCAACGACTTCTACCACGATCATCCCGACATCGTGGCCAACCTCGTCCGGGGCATTTTCGACGGCATGGATATGGTGCGCAAGGACGTGCCCGCCGCGTCGCGGTTGATGTCCGCTGCTTATAAACTGCCGGCCGAGGATTGCGCGGCCATGATTGGCAAGGACGGTGGCGTGGCCGAGGGCGACGCGCACCTGACCAACTATCGGGAGAACGCGAACTTCTTCCTGGACCCGTTGAACCCTTCGAATTTCGAGGTGGTCTGGAACCGTGCCTCCACCATCTATAAATCGCTGGGTGCGATCACCGTTCCGGTGTCGTCAGCCAAGGTGAAAGCGGCTGGCGTGCTGGCCAAGCTTGCGGAGGAAAACAAGGAAGTGCGCGACCTTTCGCAACCCACCTTCCGCACCGGATCCATGTTCAAATCCGCAGAGGCGGAGTCGGGCGAGATCCTCACGAAGTCGGTGATCGTCGCCTTCGAGCCGAACAAGGCTGTGTTGAACAACCAGTACGACACCACCATTCCCGCCACCCTGGAGGAAATAGGCAAGCTGGCCGGGACGTTTGGCAATGCTTATATCGTCATCGAGGGCAACACCGATGCCAGCCGGAAGGGTGTGGTGCCGGCGGATCTCGTCCGCCAGCTTTCCTATGACCGCGCGGACTCGGTGCGCAAGACGATCCTGGAGAAGTACAAGTTCGATCCGAATAAGTTCAAGGTCATCGGCAACGGATGGGACAACCCGATTGCGGGCATGACCGATGCCAGCAATCCCGAGCATAATAAGAAGAACCGCCGCGTGGAGGTGAAGGTCTTCCCGCTGGAGAAGGAGTAATGACTGGGTTTCTCATCTTCGCCCTGGTCTTCGTCGGAGCACTCACGCTGGTGGTGCAATTGGCCAGGCTCCGGGTCCGTCATGAATTGACGGCCCCGGAGTCGCTGGGACTGACCATCGGCTTCGTGGTACTGCTGCTCGGCGCCTGGTGGTTTGTGACCACCGGCAATTCGGTGGAGAGCCGCATCCTGCCGCCGTTGATCCTGCCCAGCCCCCTCGAAGTCTTGCAGGCTTTTCCCCGGCTGCATTTCGAACAAGGGCTGGTGCGGAGCGCGCTGACCTCCTTCCTGCGGGTCACCACCGGGTTTGGACTGGCGGCCCTGGTGGCGCTGCCCCTGGGTATTTATATGGCGACCTTTCCGCCCATCGCGGCGTTCTTTCGTCCGCTGGCGCTGATCGGCAACTACGTGCCCATCGTGGTTTTCATACCGTTGACCCTGGCGTGGTTTGGCCTGCAGGAAACGCAGAAGGTGGGATTCCTGTTCATTGGCTGTTTCGTGGCCTTGCTACCCTTGGTCATTCATTCAATTTCCACCGTGCCCGCGGCTTATCTCGACGTCGCGGTCACCAAGGGCGCAACCCAGTGGCAGTTGGTACGGCACGTATTATTTCCCGTCGCCCAAGCCGACATCTGGGACAACCTGCGCGCGGTTTACGGCGTCGGTTGGGGCTGGATCATCCTGGCGGAAGTGGTCAATGCGGAACGGGGACTCGGCTATCTCATCTCCATTTCGGAACGCCGTGGGCATACGTCGGCGATCTTTGCCGTGATCATTGTCATTGTGTGCATCGCCATCGCCTGCGACCAATTGTGGCGCCTGGGTGGGCGGCTCCTGTTTCCCTACGCGCGGAAGTCATAACATGGAAACGCCCTCGCCCATTGTGTCCGCCGCCAACCCAGCCATACTGCTGCCCGAATTGGTTTCGTTTCGCAACGTGACCAAATCCTTTGGACATCCCGCCGCCCCCAAGGTGGTCTTGCACGACGTTTCCTTCGTGGTGGAAGACCTGCCTGACAAGGGCGAATTGGTGGCCATTGTAGGCCCCTCTGGCTGCGGCAAATCCACACTGCTGCGACTTATCGCCAGCCTCGCACCTCATTTCCCACCCACCCAAGGCGAAGTGAAGGTCTTTGGCAAACCGGTAACGACGCCAGGCGCCGATCGAGGATTGGTGGACCAGAAGTACTCGCTGCTGCCTAATCTCACGGTGGTGGAGAATATCGCCTTTGGCTTGAAACTGAAGGGGGTTTCCCGATCCGAACGGCAAATGCGCGCCCATGAATGGGTCATGAAGGTCGGACTGGAGGGTTCGGAGCACAAATACTCGTCGGAGTTATCCGGTGGCATGCAACAACGGGTGGCCATTGCGGCGACACTTATATTGCAACCGAAGATCCTGTTGATGGATGAACCCTTCGGCGCACTGGATCCGCGCATTCGCCTGCGCATGCAGGAATTACTGATTCAGCTCTGGCGCGAACAACAGGCGACGGTTTTCCTGGTGACACATTCCGTGGAGGAAGCCGTTTATCTCGCGGATCGAGTGTTCCTGATGGCTGACAAGCCGGGCCGGTTGTCCGAGATCCTCCATATTCCCCGCCCGGACGAACCTCCCGAGCAAACCCGGCGCAAGCCCTGGTTCATCGATTTCACCCAAAACCTGCTCCGCCGCCTGGAGGAAGAGCGACCGGCGTTCGAGGAGACGAAAGCCAAATAACCGCACCGTCACCGACGGGCCGAATTGCCATGGGAACGCCCGCCGCCATGGCTGATTTTGAGTGCAAGCGGCAGGCTGAGTCGCTTTGATCGGGCGGTTCGCACATCATGGACGAGCAGACGCCAAATTATCGAGGTGAGTTCTTTCGCAGTCCTCACCACGCCGCCTTCGGACTGCTCACCTTGGGCGCCGGATTCATGACCGGCCACTTGCTGCCGCTGATCGTCGGGGTGACTATCTATACGGTCGGCCTGGTGCACCTGCCGGATATGGATTTCTTTCGCCGGTGGGTGGATCGCCGCCGGGACGCCGTGCGACAGGCGGCGGCACTCGCCCAGGTGGAGGATTTCATCCGCCGCCGGGATGCGTTGCTGGCGACGCTTTCGCCTTCGCGCCGGACCCGTTACGAGAGCTTGGCCAAGGTCTGCCGGGACATCGAAAACGCCAGCGCGGACAATCCGATGACCGCCGGTAATCCGGCCAACGACCCCCGCCTGCGCAAGCTGGACGAGTTGATGTGGACTTACCTCCGCCTACTCGGCATTGAGGAATCCTTGGAGCGGTTCCTGGAGACCGAGCGCCGCGAAGACCTGCCTCGGCTGATAACGGACGCCAACGCCGAAGTGACCCGGCTGTCGGCGGAAGCGGACGAACTGAAAGCCAAAGGTCCCGGACCCGTGTTGGAAACCAAGCAACGCTACCTCGGTTCACGATTTGAGCGGCTGGAGGTGCTGAAAAAGCGCCAGGCTCGTATTGGCGAATCACAGGAAAACCTGGCCTTTGTGGTCTCCGAACAGGAACGCTTGGATCAGCAGATCAAATTGATCCGGGCCGACGCCATCGCCATGAAGAATGCCGAAAGCCTGACCGCCCGTATTGACGCCACGGTCGAACACCTGGACGAAACCAATCGCTGGCTGGCGGAGATGGACGAGTTCAAGGATTTGGTTGGAGATATGCCGGCCACCGAATTGCGCGTGGGCTATGCCTCCACCCACGCGACCCCGCCACCGCTGGACCGGGTCGAACCACGAACAGCCCGCCCGACGCCCGGGATTCCCACCCGTAAATAATTATGAATCCTTCCGGCACTCTCGTCCCGCCCGTGGCACCTTCACCGCCCGCCGAAACCCCGGCGCGGCTGCCTTTGCGCGGATGGGGCATCGAGATGGCGCGGCGATGGAATAGCGGGACGTATTCGCTCTTCGTCCTGCACGGAAACATCTTCGACGTCTTCCCGGTGCAAAACGGGGGCGTGCTCTCCTATGTGCCGCTTAAGGCGTTCCTGGCCCAGCGACTGTTTCCCGAGCGGGAATACCTGCTCTTCTACGATATAGGCGATGGCCTTTCCTTCGGCTCCACGGAGATGCAGAAGCGCTTCTTCGAATGGCTGGAGATATACGACCAGGTCGAACACACCTCCTTCCACCAACAGGGTCCCCCCCGCGACCTGGTCCGGCTGGCCCCATTGTTGCGGCGGTTCTTCCTCCGCATGATGGAGGAGAAAAAGGATTGGAAGGGCATCACCCTGATCGTCGATTTCCCCGAGAAACTTATACCCGCTTCCGAGGAATCCAGCGCGAGCGTGGAGGAGCGAATGAATCTCGTCACGCTGCTCAAGTGGGCCACGTCGCCCGAGCTTCGGCAGGGAGACGTCGGGGTGCTGCTGGTCACGGAATCCGCCTCCAAACTGCATACGGACCTGCTGCAGAATCCACACGTGGCCCAGATTCGCATCGATATTCCGGACCACACGGAGCGCCTGCGTTTCCTGCAATCGAACTGGGCGGAAACGATGGCTGGCGGACGTCCCCTGGCTGATTGGAGCGATTTTTCCGCGGTGGATCTCGCAAACCGCACGGCGGGCTTAAACCTCTTGCGAATCCAGCATCTGCTGGCCGAGGCGGTCCGCAACGGTGGCCGGGTCACTGCCGAACACGTGGCTGCCAGCAAGAAGCGGCTGATCGAGGAATTCTGCCAGGGATTGGTCCGGTTCAAGGATCCCCGACCCGGAGTGACCCTGGATCGCGTGGCTACCCATACCGCGGCGAAGAAGAAGCTTCGCGAACTCGCCTGGCTCATTAAAAACGGCAAGAGCGACGTCTTGGAGCGAGGCATCCTCGTCCCGGGGCGCGTCGGCGTGGGTAAATCGTTTCTAATCGACTGCTTCGCCAGCGAATGCGACCTGCCCGTGATGGAGCTCGCCGAGTTTCGATCGAAGTGGGTGGGCGATACCGAACGGCAGCAGATGCGGATTCTGATGACCGTTCGCGCCCTTGGACCGGTCATTGTAGTGGTGGACGAAGCGGACGCCGTCTTCGGTTCCCGTAGTGGCGGAGATGAGGACGGCGGCGTCACGGGACGGGTTTTTGCGGCGTTTGCTGCCCATATCGGTGACTCCACACTACGCGGCCGGGAACTCTGGGTGGCGATGACCTCCCGACCTGATTTACTGGCCATCGATATGAAGCGGCAGGGGCGTTTCGGCCTATGCATCCCCCTATTCCCAGCCCAAGGCCCCGACGATGTTGAACAACTCTTTGCCACCGTCGCGAAGGTGAAGGGCATCAAGCTCGCGGAAGGCATCCTGCCCTTTATCCGGGAGTTTCTCGGTGGCCGGCCACTAACGGGAAGTGACATTGAATCGATCCTGATTCGAGCCAAGGAACGCGCCGTCCTCGCCAAACGCGATGACGACGTGCAATTGACCGACTTGGAGGAAGCCGTGAATTCCTTTATCGATCCCCTTGATCCTGAGCTCCTGGCATTCCAGGAACTGAACGCCGTCCTCGCCTGTTCGGATCGACGCTATCTGCCGGAGCGCTATGAGGCCCAGGACCGGGCTGCTTTGATGGAGCAATTTGCCGACTTGAAACGGCGTATGGGTAGGAGATAGTGCCTTCGCACCGCAGACCATTTCGTATGAAAAAGCGCCTCCTCTCGTTTTCTTCGATCGCCCTCTCCCTTGGGTTGCTGGCCAGCACCACCACCCGCGCCGATGATCAACCCCTGCCCGCACAACCGGGTGGCAAGATCCCGGGCAACGTGGCCATCCAGTTGGTAAAGGTGGCCGATGGCCTGGTCGACCCGATCCACGTGGCCAGCCCCAACGATGGTTCCGGACGGCTGTTCGTCTGCGAGCGGAATGGCGTGGTGCGGATCGTCAAGAATGGCAAGGTGCTCGCCAAGCCTTTCCTCGACATCAAGGACAAGACCCTCAGTTCCTTTCTCGAGGAAGGACTATACAGCATCGAGTTCCATCCGAAGTTCAAGGAAAACGGCCTCTTCTACGTAAGCTATGCGGACATGTGGTTCAACGGTTCCACAATGCTCACCGAATACCGCGTGTCCAGGGACAACCCGGACAAGGCCGATGCGGAGAGCGCCCGCGTGGTGATGCAACTCGACTTCCCGTACTGCAATCACCATGGCGGCAAGGCGAAGTTCGGCCCCGACGGCTATCTCTATATCGGCGTGGGTGATGGCGGCTGGGAAGGTGACGTCATCAATGCCGGCCAGGACCTGCATACGTGGCTCGGCAAGATGCTTCGTATCGACGTGAATTCCCGCACCTCGGATCGTGCTTATACCATCCCCCAGGACAATCCGTTCATCACGCCGCTGCAGCAGATGACCCTGTTCGGGGTCAGCGAACTCCAGTTCTCCAAGATTCATCCCCGCGGCAAGCCTGAGATCTGGGCCTTCGGCCTGCGCAATCCGTGGACCTTCTCGTTCGACCGCCAAACCGGCGATCTTTATATCGGCGACGTGGGCCAGAACCACTGGGAGGAAATCGATTTCCAGCCGGCCGCCAGCAAAGGTGGCGAGAACTACGGCTGGAAGATGATGGGTGGGAGCCATCCGTTCCCCATTGAACTTGAAAAAGGTGCGCCGCGGGTGGGTGTATTGCCGATCGCCGAGTATAGCCACGTCGACCAGGGCATCTGTGTCGTCGGTATCGGCATCTATCGCGGCAAGGAATATCCATCGCTCAACGGGGTCTACTTTGCGTCCGACTGGGGTTCCGGAAAAGTCTGGGGCCTGAAGCGTGACGATGCCGGCAAGTGGCAGATGCAGGAACTCCTTGACCTAGATACCCCGTTGCGCCCGACCGGCGCCGGAGAAGACAGCGAGGGCAACCTGTACCTCACCCACGCCACCGCCAACTATGGTGGCCCCGTGGATCCCGCCACCAGCGACCGCGGCGCCGTTTGGAAAATCGTGTCCGCCGACAAGGTCCCAACCGGAGCGGAAGTAGCCCCGCTGCAGAAGTAGAGAGGGATAAAAAACTCGCGACAGCGCCTGGAGCGCGGTTGCGGAGGCTTGGCGAAGCTACCGCTTTGATATAGGTAGCCTCTCCAATCGCCCGAGAATCAAACCATGCTCGAGATATGTTGATGGCGTTGTCAAACCGGATACGCGAGCAGATTCTCAGCCCGTCCAAACCGGCGGTGTCGCTTCGCTCGACCGGCGGCTAATCGCTATGAACCCTCCGGGTTCAAGTCGCAGGAACAGCGAACGCCTCCGCAGCCAGAAGGCGTGCAACGAGTCGTCATGCCCCAAAACAGGCATTACGGCATGCCCCTCTCAGCTTCTTCTCCAACCGTACCCTTCGAATTGCGTCTTTGCGAGCAACCCTTATCGTGGTCCCGTTCATGAGATTCGGTATCCCATTGCCCTCTGCGATCCTGCTCACCGGCCTGGCCTTAATGCCCGGCTTGCACGGAGAGGACACGACGCCCGCACCCGCGACTCACGATCCCGCCGCGCACACGCCTGCGGGCATCAAGAAGGAAATGATCGCCGGCATTACCGAAGCGGACTTCCTGAAACTGGGCGACCAGTCGAAGACGGCGAAGATCACTCTCGTTGCCGTCTTTACCGAGGCCAACCACGGGATGAACTTCAACGGTTACTCGCATGGCAAGGCAGTATATACCATCCCAACCGGGTGGACCGTGGAGGTCACGTTCATCAATCCCAGCCCCGTGCCCCACAGCGCGATCGTGGTGGACCGCGACATGGCCCGCAAGGTGCAGGTGGGCGAACCTGCCTTCGCCGGAGCGGCGGTGCCGAACTATCTTCAGGGCCTTAGCCTCAAGAAATCCGTTTTCACCTTCGTGGCCAGTGAAGCCGGCGACTATGCGCTTTGCTGCGGTTTCCCCACCCACGCGATCGGAGGCCACTGGGTCACCTTCAACGTCCGCGACGATCTGAAAACGCCCACCCTCAAGCTGGGCGAGGCCGAGGCCAGGGAAGCCAAATAATCCCCTCGAAGCGAGCCTCCGCACAGCCGATGCCTCCCTCTTTAGTCTGCGTGAATCTGCGTAATCTACGGATATAACCCCCTTCGGTCAGCATGCCGTTGGCGACAGCTATTTATAATAGGATCGAGAAAACAAGAAGACAGATTTTGTCCACAGATTACGCAGATTCACACAGATTGGGGAAGGGCGGATGATAGTTTCGGGGCCAAAGGTGCTCGTTCGGCGGCGAACCGCCCTTGCCGCCTTGAACAATGGCGGCCGCCACAAAGTAGAAGCGGCGGCCCGCCGCTTAAATGGATAAACTGCGGTCCAAATCCCGCAGCAAGCACGAGATCGCCCGTCGAAACCTATATCCCCTTCTTCCCCGCAGCTTCCGACCGCTGCCAGACCCGCACGTAATCCACCTTCATCTTCTGCGGAAATTGCGTGGTCGCATCCGGGTTTCCCGGCCAGTAGCCGCCGACGGCCAGGTTGAGCAGTATGAAATGCGGGTGATCGTAGACCCACTTCTTTCCCGCGGGCAGATCGCTTGCCTTGATGGTCGCATAGGCGTGGTCGTCCACCAGCCAGGTGATGGCATTGGTGACCCATTCGACGGCGTAGAGGTGGTAATCGTCCGCCAACGCCTTCCCATCCGGTAACTTATAAGGATGTCCGATACCTCCCGCACCGGAATAGCCCGGGCCATGGATCGTGCCGTGGACCGTGCCGGGCTCCTTGCCGATGTTCTCCATGATGTCGATTTCGCCGCCGCCGGGCCATCCGGCGGTATCGATATTCTCGCCCATCATCCAAAAAGCGGGCCAGATGCCCTGTCCCCGCGGGATCTGGATCCGGGCTTCGATCCTGCCATAGGCCCAGGAGGCGAGCTGGTGGGTCTTCAGCCGCGCGGAGGTGTAGGGACGCATCTTGCCATCCTTGCCGGTATAGTTCTCCTGGCGGGCCTCGATGACCAGCTGGCCGCCCTCGACGCGGACGTTCTCGGGCCGGGTGGTATAGGTTTCCAATTCCTTGTTGCCCCAGCCATTCCCACCCTGTTCCTGCTTCCATTTGGCGGGATTGGGCGCGGACTTGTCGGGGCCGTCAAATTCATCGGCCCACACCAACTGCCATCCGGGCCTCGCAGGAACGGCATTGGTTGTCCCGTAGGAAAAGATGGAACCCACCAGCAAAAAGCCGGCTCCCAAACCCAAATGGACGCGCATGGTCCCAAGGCTGGCAAAAACCGCCCGTGGCGCAAGGTTGTTCGGTTATGGAAAGTGCGGCAGTAAGAGAGTAGAGGGATGAGCATGGAAGACGACGCGACGATTTTGAAGCAGTTTACCCAGGATGGATCAGAATCCGCCTTCGGGGAACTCGTCCGGCGGCACGTCGATGCGGTTTATTCCACCGCCCTGCGCCTATCGAACGGTCAGACCGGACTGGCCGAGGATATCACCCAAGGGGTTTTCACGGACTTCGCCCGCAAAGCGCACACCTTTCCTCCCGGAACATTGCTGGGAGGCTGGCTCTATCGGGCTACACGAAACACCGCTGCTGCCACACTGCGATCCGAACGGCGTCGCGCCGCGCGGGAAAAGGAGGCCATCATGTTGCAGGAAACCAACCGGCCTGAAGATTCTGCTTCATGGGAAAACATCCGGCCACTGCTCGACGATTCGCTTGATGCGCTCAAGGAATCCGATCGCGACGCCCTGCTCCTGCGCTATTTCCAACAGCGATCCTTGCGCGAAATAGGAAGCGCCTTGGGAGTTAGCGAAGATGCCGCCCGCATGCGAATCGATCGAGCCCTCGAACGCCTCAAATCCCTCTTGGCTGCCAAAGGAGTCCCCTCCACCGCAGCGGCTCTGGGTATGATCCTGGAGACCCAGGTCGTTGGCTCAGCCCCCGTTGCTTTCGTCCAAACTCTTTCCGCCACGGCCATCGGGGCGGCGGCCCTTGCACCCGTTTCCACGCTATCCCTCGTCACACTTATGTCCACTACTACCACCAAGATCGCGATACCCATCCTGGTCGCAGCCTGCCTCTCGATACCCTTGATCCAACAGCACCGCACCGTGAATCGGCTCCTGGGAGAGAACGCGCGTCTCCAGGCGGCGTCACAGGTACCGACCCATGGCAACACGGAATCCCATCCCGTCGTCGATGACTCAAACGACCTCCAACTCGAACTCGCCCGTTTGCGCGGGGAGGTCGCGGGAAAGCGGGAATTGGAAAAGGAACTCAGCAAGCTCAAGGAAGATGCCAAACGGCGCGCTCCCGTG
>DATJII010000213.1:0-5010 GCA_035493435.1 Candidatus Limnocylindria bacterium
GGACGACACCACACCGAACAGGATTTCCCGATTCCCAAGGGGGAAAACGCCGGAGCTTTGCTCGGCCAATACGCTGGGTTCCTACCGCCCGGGATTGACACCAAGAGCCTGACATCAGGTCCCGGCCAAGGCGCAACCAACGCCATCAAATGGGTCGCCCGCCAGGATTGGCTGAAGATCGGCAAGACCCGGGCGCAGGTGTACAAGATTACCGCCACTGTCATGGATCGTTACCAAGCCACGGCCTACGTGAGCCGGGCGGGTGAAATTCTCAAGGTCCAATTGCCCGATGGACTCGTGATGAGCAGTGAGGCGCTCACGGCATTTAAGGCGGATTGAGGTCTTCTCTATTTCCCCCCAACTGCCGTTACGGGCACGTTCATAGAAAACACCACCCGCAATTTCGTGCTTGAGGAAATTCGAATTCTAGGACACCACCATTCGATATCGATAAGGACTTGTCATGACCATTGATTCCGGCAGCAGCACCAACAAACCCCTTCAGAGCCTCGACGAGTGGGAGGATTTCATGAAGGAGCGGTATCCCGAGCCCATGCCTGCCGCAGGACAGAAGAAGCCGTCGGTGGGCACCGACCCGGAAAAGAAGCAGGAAGAATTCCGCAATTACGAGGCGGACGCGCGCCCCACGGTACGGGAGTTTTACCGGCTCAACCACCTGAACCAGACCTACGACTTCGCCCAGGCGAAGCGCAAGGAATTCCTGGGATTGAACCGGATGAAAATGGGCATCTGGGAAGCCGCCGAGTACCTCAACAACCTGGTCGACGATAGCGATCCGGATACCGACCTGTCCCAATTGGAGCACTTGCTCCAAACAGCCGAGCAACTACGCGCGGACGGCCAGCCTCGCTGGATGGTTCTCACCGGCTTCGTCCATGACCTGGGCAAGATCCTCTGTCTCTGGGGCGAGCCCCAATGGGCCGTGGTGGGCGACACCTTTGCCACCGGTTGCGCCTACTCGGAAAAAATTGTTTTCCCGAAGTTCTTCGAAGCGAATCCAGACTCCACGAATCCCCGTTTCCAAACGAAGAACGGCATCTACCAAGAAGGCTGTGGCCTCGACGCGGTGGCCCTCTCCTGGGGTCACGACGAGTATATCTACCAAGTCTGCAAAGATTACCTGCCTCTGGAAGGTCTCTATATGCTCCGGTACCACAGTTTCTATCCGTGGCACCGCGAAGGCGCTTATGACCACCTGTGCAACGAGCAGGATCGCCGGTTACTCAAAGCGGTACATGCCTTCAATCCGTACGATCTCTATACCAAGAGCCATACGAAACCCGATGCGAAAGCGCTCCGCCCGTACTATGAAGAATTGATCCGGGAGTATTTCCCGGAAAAGCTTCGCTGGTAGGAACCGCAGCGGCGAGCCGCCGCCGCCACCTTGGGGCCGAAGGCCCCTCAAAGTTGAAGCGGCGGCTCGCCGCTTAGACGGTGATACTGACGTAGTAGCAGTTTCGTGGCGTCCCAAAGATCAAATCGGGATGCTCCGCACCTTCCTGTCAGTCTGGGCAACACCACGGGGCTTCTTTCAGCGGCGAGCCGCCGCTGCTACCTTATTTCGCCCATTCCGGAGGTGGGGCGGTGAATTCCACCCACTGCCGGTTCATGGGGTGGGTGAAACCAACTTTCCAGGCGTGCAGACAGAGGCAAGGTGCTTCGAGCCCCAGCGTTTGAACGCCACCGATTTTGCCGTCGGCGAGATACATCGCATCGCCGCACAGTGAATGCCCCAGTTGCCAGAGATGGATACGAATCTGGTTGGTTCGTCCCGTAAGCGGACGCGCTTCCAAGAGAGCCGTGCCGTCCGCATCCCGCCGGATCACAGAGAACTCCGTTCGCGCGGCCAAACCATCAATAATATCCACCTGCCTTGATCCCGCTTCACCAGGTTCGTCACTGATCGGCGCATCACACGAAAAAGTGTCGCTGACCGGATGCCCATGCACCCGGACAAGATAAGTCTTCTTCACTTCACCCCGGGCAAATTGCGGTTGCAGGATGGAAGCAAAATGCCGGGTACGAGTCAGCAACGTGATACCGGTGGTATTGGCGTCCAACCGATGCGCCGGACGCGGTTTCTGCGGATGATAGACCAGGCCAAGTATATGCTGGAGCGTGTTTCGATTGAAACGCCCACTAGGGTGCATCGGCAGGGGTGCGGGTTTGTTCAACACCACGAGAGCTTCATCTTCGTATAGGATCTCAATACCGGCATTTACCGCGGGCTCCACGCTCGCGGGTTGCTTATTGAAATACCATTCGCCCGGCCGCACCCGATGATCTTTCGTGACGGGCGCCTTGTCGCTTCCAACCACCAGTCCCTTCTCGAATAGCCCGTCCCACTCGACACGCGAAACGTGACTCAAGAGGGTTTCCAGAAACTCCAATACCGTCATACCAGCGCACCGTTCCGGAACAACTAGAGGCCGGTAGTTGTCATAAGGAACGCTGCCAGGTAACGGCTCCGTCGCCTGGCGTAGATCGGCCTGTCTCCGGGCCAGGATCGACGCCAATTCCTCCGCTGGAGTCTTGAAGCAATAGGGACACGAACGCGGTGGCACATAGCGGCTGTCGGCCATCTCCTCCTTGGTCAACGGCACCAGGCAATGAAAGCACTGGCCCGATTCCGTCTCCCGCAATGAGGGGTCCACACCCACCCGTTGATCGAACACGAAGCATTCGCCGTCGTAATGGGCGGAACCGCACTCTTCGAAATACTTCAGGATCCCACCGTCCAACTGGAAAATATTTTTAAACCCTTCTCGTTGCATGAAGGGACCCGCCTTTTCGCAACGGATACCGCCCGTGCAAAACATGACGATAGGCTGGTCCTTCATCGATTCCGGCAATCGCCCCACGGCAGCCGGAAAATCGCGGAAGTTGTCTACGCCAATGGGCTTCGCGTTGCGAAACGTACCCAATTTCACCTCATAGTCGTTACGAGTATCAAGCAGGGTTATCGGGCGGCCTTCATCCAACCATCGCTTGAGTTCCTTGGCCGCCAGCTTGGGCGAAGGATTCTGGGCCGGATCAATGCCGGGTACACCAAAGGCAATGATCTCCTTTTTGATGCGAACCAGCATCCGATTAAAGGGCTGATGGTCGCTTTCGCTCTCCTTCACCGGCAGATTTTCCAGCCCCGGCCAGGCGCGCAATTCACTCAACAACAACGTGATCGATTCAGGAGCACCGGCAACGAAGAGATTGATGCCTTCGGTGCTGAGCAGGATGGTTCCTTTGAGCGTTGCCGACCGGCACAACTCCATGAGCTTGAGCCGCCGCGCTTTCAAGTCATCCAGCGCGGCAAATTGGTAGGCGGCAATGTTGCAAACCTTCTTCATCGAACGAGCGCCAAACGTACAGAAAATGGGGCCAGAAAACAGGACGAAGGCACGACGGACCTAACGGACCGTTTAGCGCCAAGACACGCCGAATCGTCCACTTTTCCCCGTGCGGCCTATGAGACCTATTGGGCTTTGGAACCGTCCGCCGACTTGCGGGTTGGCAACGAGTTGGTAGCGGGAGCGGTTCGGCGGACGGGCGGCTCTTCCTGGCCACGCGGCAACAGGCGCATCGTGCGGACCGAGTTGGTCAGGAAACGCACTTTGGCGAAACACTCCGGTACGTGGGAATCCCAAACGCGGTGCGGGGTCCAAACCCAGCCACCGGAATCAGCCGCGGGAGCCGCTTCCTTATATTGGTTAAAACGCGAGAAATCCATTCGCCAAATGTCGCCATTCTTCGGCGGCAAGGAACGCTCGTCCGCCTTGGCCAACCATTCCATGCCCTTCCAAGGCAGGGCCAGTTCCACCGTCCAACCCCGGTCTCGGTCGTCATCTTTGTTGACCGTTCCGTCGACGAACACGGCGGTCTTTTTGCCTGGGAACGTCCATTTGAAGGCTCCCACGCGGCCACCCCGGGGATGATTCGTGAATCCCACCCCGTTGAAAGGCGTTACTTGGTCTTTTTTGAACTCGGGCGCCTGGGAAAAACCGCCCTTTTCGTAGGCGTCGTTCCAGATGAAGAACACCTCGTAAGAGGTATTGAAGGCGTTGATCTCAAATTCGTAGTACGAATCCCGCCCAGCAATGAACATCTCCACGTCGTTATCGTAGTAAATCGGCGAATTGTGCTCCGTGAACTTGGCGTGGACGAACGGCTCTTCGATCTTGAACCCGACATAAAGGTAGTCGTCATCCCAGAGGACCGCCGCCTTGGTGTCGTGGATGGTTTTGCCACCACTCAGGATATCGACAAAGCGGGGTGACCAGGTGCAAGCCTTCCATTCGGGTTCGTTCAACTTCCCGTCGATAACCAAGGGCTTCGACACTCGCATCGCGCTGTAATTGGCCACCAATTTATCCGGGCACGGAAAGCGGGAAGCGGCAGCTTCGTTGGTGCTCACGGAAGCGGGCGCAGGCACGACCGCATTTGTGGGCTCGACGGCGTTCGACGAAAACCCAAAGACTGCCGACAAGAGGCAGGAGAATCCTAAAGTGATCCAACGAGAACGCAGCGGAGAAGCCTTAAGCATAATGGCAAGGCATTGAACTCGCCCAATGCCCTCCGTGCCAATCCTGAATTGAGCAAAATGTTCGGAAAACGACCCTCTAGCGGCGGGGAAACGTGGATTTTCAGCAAAAATACCGAGTTAACCCAATCAGTTCCGGTCGTGGCCACCGTGAAAATGAATACGGCGGCGAACCGGCCAAGTGTGCTGACCCCTAAGTGCTGGGCATTATGTTGGGCCGGAAAAGGGCCGAACGCGAGGCGTGAGGAGGGAGCATATCTGAAAGATCTGTGACCGACGAGCAACGAAGCGAGCGGCCCTTTTCCGGCCCAACCCTCCGGGCGGCAGTGCTTTTGCCCCCAGGCTTCGTTGCTCGTTCCTTACGGATCGCTCCTGATCCGCGCGTCGCTCGCGCCTCGCCTGGGGCCAAAATCCCTCGCCGCATAATGCCCAGGACTTAGGGGTCAGCACACTAG
>DATJII010000214.1:0-5770 GCA_035493435.1 Candidatus Limnocylindria bacterium
ATTGCCCAGGCCATACACGGGGAAACTGCCACGCGGGTGGCGGCATTGAAGCAGCGCGGCGTTGTTCCGGGGTTGGTCTTTATCCGGGTGGGTGAAGATCCCGCTTCCCAAGTCTACGTGGGAATGAAGGAAAAACGTTCCGCGGAATTGGGTATTCGTTCCGTGACTCATGTCCTTCCGGAGAGCACGCCCGAGGCCGACTTGCTGGCATTGATTGCCCGGATTAATACCGATCCCCAGTGGCATGGCATCCTGGTGCAGGCCCCGTTGCCCAGGCATATCAATCAGGCGGTGGTGTATGCTTCGGTGGATCCATCCAAGGACGTGGACGGGTTCCATCCAGTCAATGTCGGCAAGCTGTTGCTGGGCGACACTGATGGATTCTTGCCCTGCACCCCGGCGGGAGTGCATGAATTGCTGATACGCTCGAAAGTGAAACTCGACGGCGCCGAGGTGGTGATATTGGGCCGGGGTAATATCGTTGGCAAACCGATGGCATCCATCCTCATGCAAAAGGGACGCCACGCAAATAGCACGGTCACGATCTGCCATAGTGCCACCCGGGATATCAAGGCGCACTGCTTGCGCGCCGACGTCATTGTCGCCGCCATGGGCGTGCCGGAGTTTCTCAAGGCCGACATGATCAAACCAGGTGCGGTCGTCATGGATGTGGGGGTTAACCGCATCCCGGACGCGAATTCCAAGACGGGCAGCCGACTCGTCGGCGATGTCGCTTTTGCGGAAGTTCAGCCGAAGGCGGGGTTGATCACCCCGAATCCGGGCGGCGTGGGGCCGATGACCATTGCCATGCTGCTGGCGAACACTGTGCGTTCCGCGGAAAAGGCGGCAGCTTAGGCCTTCGTCGCCGGTAGGATTTATAGTTATAAATCGCGGATGGCGGGCCGGTCATCCCCGGTTTTCCGCGCGCAGGGCCTGTGTGATTTCATCCGCGTAGCCTTCGCGATACGTCGGATATTGGGGGCTCCATCCCAATGATTCCCGGAGCTTGGCATTGCTCACTCGCTTATGTGTGACAGCCCGCTTACGACCGGTGGCAGGCTCAGTCACAGCGGGGGGAAGGGGCCGGTTCAAGGAACTCGCCAGGAATTCCAGGAACTCCCGTTGGGATACGGGAAAGTTGTCGGTCACATTATAGGCTTCGCCAGCCTGACCCCGTTCCAAGGTTGCGACTATAGCGGTCGCGGCGTCGTCGCGATGGATCATGTTTAACAGGCGGGAACCATCGCCGGACAGGGTGGCCAGCCCGGCTACGAACTGATGAAAAAGGTGGCCACGGCCGGGGCCGTAAATTCCCGAAAGTCGGAGTACAATCGCCGGGAATCCACCTTCACGCGCCCTCTGAAAGAGCATGGACTCAGTCTCCACCAACAGTTGACTTGTCTCACCTTTCGGGGTGGTGGGTGACGATTCGGTCACCTCGGAGCCGTCCGTCTGGCCATAGACACTTGTACTGCTGGTGTAAACGTATTTGGCCAGCGGCTGGTCGCGGAGCCAAAGCCCCAGATTACGGGTTCCCGTAAGGTAAACCTGCCGGTATTCTTCGGCTCCGCCTTTACTCGACGAGACTGTATTCACCACCCATTCAAAGTCGCGGGGCAGGGGAGCGAGGGTGGAGGAGGTGGCAATATCCGCTACCAAGGGCGTGATCCCTTCCTGGAGCAGATCGCTTGAGCCATCCGGCGAACGGCGCAGGCCAAACACTTGGTGGCCCCCAGCCACCAAGCGCTTCGCCACAGCCAATCCCAAATAGCCGCAACCAACGATCAGCGTTCGCACCAAGCCAAGGAACGTCACCCAGGGGATTCGGTCAAGTGATTGCGGTAACCCTGACTCCAAATGAGGAGCCGCAGCGCCTACGATTTGCCGGAATGGAGAATTTCATTACCTTCCGGAAATCGGCTTTTGCCTACTGTTGGGGAACGGCGTGATAGAAACGTTGTGTGCCAGTGGCGGGTGTAGGATCCAGCCAGAGTTGAGGCGACGCGGTGAGGGAAATGTTTGTGAGAGTTGTCCAGGAGGCCGGTGCGGTGACGGCGGAAGATTGAATGAGATAGTGCCGACCCACCACTCCGATAATCTTCACGCCAGCGTAGAGTTCGTTGGAGCTGGGGTGAAGTTCGATTTCGACGCCCTCCGTGTTCACTTCTAAGGGAGCCTGCTCGCTAACGGTGCTGCTGTACCGGTTGCCAACTTGGACGCTGTACGCACCGGCCGAATTGGTGGAGATATCCGGAACAGCCAATAATGCGTTGGTTTTGCCTTCGAGCGGAACTCCATTCTTCATCCATTGATAGTGGAAAGGAGGCACGCCATCCGCGCGAACGCGGAAATAGGCGGTCTGCCCGGTGAGTTTCACTTGGGCGCCGGGCTGCGAAAGCAGCCACGGCGTGACGTCGAATCTGGCTATAAAAGAGCTGCCATAATTCTTTTGGGAGACCAGTTGGAAGTCATCGAAATTAGCTTTTGATGAGTAAGATCCGGCGAGGAATGCGTTTCCGGCCGCATCCACCGCCAGGCTGCTTGCGAACTCCTGCTGAACAAAAAAGACCGGGTTGCCTTCCCGATCCACGGCCTCGGGACTGCCTGCACGCACCACATTTTGAAAATTCCCCCCGGCGTCATATTCGGCCAGAAAAATATCCGCGATACTCCGTCTGACGACGGTTTGCCCACCAAAGGTGGAGGTATAATTGAGCTGACCGACGACGTGGATGTTTTCGTGCCCATCGATGGCGAGTCCGCCGATCGAGAGAGAGAAAGGGGAGCCGACCGCCGTCCACCAAAGCGCTTTTCCACTGGCGTCATAACGGGCGAGAAGCCAGCTTAGACCGTTGGTGCAGGCGACTATCACGTCTCCGTTGGAAGCGACGGCCAGTTCTGCAGCCGCCAGGATGGTCTCTGTCGCGGCCGCGTCCGGAGGGCTGATCATTCCCGACCAGAGGGCCTGGCCATTCGGATTATAGTGAGCCAGAAAGACGACCGACTTTGGGGTCACGGAAAGGGTGTTGGTTCCCACCGAGAAGGTTTGATTTCCATTGCCGGCGAGCCAGATGCCCCCGGTCCCATCTGAACAGATCGTCGCGAGATGAACACCCATGCCACTGGCGGGCAGGGCGGCGTTCGTGACCCATATAGGATTTCCATCAGGACCCAGCTTCGTGATGGAAATGGTATTAATATCGCTGGAAACCTCCAATCCGGGGCCAACGACCTGCCTGCCCACATAATCACTGGCTGCAAAAAGGTTGCCATTTCCATCGACGGCCAGAGGACTGGCCCCCGGCAGCAGGCGAGACAAGTATGGGATGTCAAGGCGCCTGGAAAACGTCGGCGTGCCGCTGGCGCTGTGTTTGGCGACCAGGAATACGTTATGACCCGATCCGTAGGCGTGAACCAGGGAATAGCTATTCCCTGCAAGGTCGGTCGCAACCGACGTGTCCATGGCCACCACGCCAGCCTCATCTCCGGGCAACTGCCGAGCCCAGGCCAATTGTCCATTCGATTCATATTTGGCTAGCACTCCATAATACGCTCCATTAAACCTATTGGTGCCTATGTATAATGGCCCTGACATGGTTCCACCGACGATGAGATTACCTGATGAATCTAAGGCCAGGGATTGAAGGTAGTCGTTTCCGGCACCTCCCACGTCAGTGGCCCACTGCCAACGCCCGATGGCAGCGTGGCCGGCCAAGAACGGAATCAGCATGGAGGTCAACGCGCCTAAGACCGGGCGGACATTAATAGGGGCGCTCATGAGGGCTAGAGGGAAGAATTTACAGATGGTTACATGAAAGGTAGGCTGCAGTCAAACTTGAAGTGGGTGAACGAAAGAGATATTTGGGGAAGGTGGGAAGGATTAACCATCGGCTGTCGTAAGCATCGAAATGGGTGTCACATTCGGGCTGGCGTTTATCGCGAAATCGTTGCTTGCCGCAGACTTTCGTTGCGGTTTTTCGGTTTTCGTGCATCCTTTGGGACGGTGTTAACCGCTTTTGCCGAGAGGGAAGGACCGCTTGGAAAGGCGACCAACCATGAACCACCTGGCAAATCATCAAAACACCCGGCGTTCGCGCATCAGCGCGGGCCTTTTGATGTACCGGTTGCGGAGTGGATTGCTGGAAGTCTTCATTGCCCATCCCGGGGGGCCGTGGTTCCCCAATCGGGATAACGATGTCTGGACGATTCCCAAGGGGGAAATCGAGCCTGGCGAAGAGCCGATCCAGGCCGCCATGCGCGAGTTCATGGAAGAGGTGGGGATCGAACCCAAGGGGCCGTACATCGAATTGGGCGCCATCAAGCAGCGAGGCGGGAAAACCGTTCACGCTTGGGCTTTCGAGGGCGATTGGGAGGAGACCGAGGGCATCCGCAGCAACGAGGTGGAAGTGGAATGGCCGCCCGGATCGGGGCGTTGGTCGCGCTGGCCGGAGATTGATCGTGCCGCCTTTTTTAGGCTGACGGACGCACGTCAAAGGATGAAGATGGCCCAGCACCCGTTGCTGGATCGGTTGGCGAAAGTGCTCCACGCGGATATGGAAGGTCGTTTTCACAACCTTCCACTCGGCGTCGAAGGCATCAAATAAGTGGCGTCTGGCGAGCGTCTTAACCTGCCGAGCTGGTGCGGTGTTGGTTTCGAGTGATCGTAGCCTATCGCTTGGAACAGTCCGCCCACATCACCTTGTCAGACACCATGAATCCCTGGAATCGCCGTGAATTTTTGTCCCTCGCCGGGACCGCTGTCCTCGCCCAATCGGTAATCACTCAATCCAGAGCCGAAGATGCACCCGCTGCTCCCCTGAAGGTTCGCAAGAACGTGCGAAAGGGCATCATGTGGGGCACCGTGGGAGGTGATGGTACAGTTGCTGAGAAGTTCCAGACTCTCAAGGAGGTGGGTTTCGCGGGAGTGGAACCCAATAGCCACATGAACCAGGACGAAGTGCTCAAGGCTCGGGATGCCACCGGGCTTGAATTGCCGAGCGTCTGTTGTTCCACGCATTGGGCCAAACCCCTGTCGCACCCCAGCGAAAAGGTTCGGGAAGAAGGGCGGGAAGGTCTGAAACAGGCTCTCCGCGACGCCAAACGATACGGTTCCCGGTCGGTTCTCTTCGTTGCCGGGGTGGTCAATGAGAGCATCAGTTACGACGATTGTTATCACCGGACCCAGGCGGAAATTCGCAAGGTGCTTCCCCTGGCTGAAGAATTGGGGGTCAAGATTGCCCTCGAAAATGTCTGGAACAATTTTCTCCTGAGCCCCATGGAGGCGGCGCGCTACGTCGATGAGTTTCAATCCCCTGCCGTCGGATGGCACTTTGACGTCGGCAATGTCATCAACTATGGCTGGCCGGAACAATGGATTCGTATTCTCGGAAAGCGGATCGTGACCTTGCACATCAAGGAATTCAGTCGCGAGAAGGCCGAGAAATACGGCAAAGGTGCAGGATTTAACGCCGAATTTCTCACCGGTAGCAATCGCTGGCCCAAGGTCATGGCCGCATTGGACGAAGTGGGTTTTGACGGATGGGGAATTGCTGAACAGGGCGGGGGTGAGTCAGCGAAGGGACTCAAAAAACTTTCCGACGAGATGAACATCATCTTCGGCAGCTAAAGCGATCAGTGCTCCCAGTCCAAGGAAACGCCAGGACTCACACTGGCGGTTTTTCTTTCAGCGCGTATCGTACCGATTGCGCAATGAACGAAGCTGAATCCCTTTTCAGTCGCCTGGGAGGTCGTGAGTCAATCCAGGCTTTGG
>DATJII010000215.1:0-6366 GCA_035493435.1 Candidatus Limnocylindria bacterium
AAATCGGCCCGGGAACAACTGACGAGGTTGGAATCGGGCTATCGCAAGGAAGATATAGCCCAGGCGCGCAGCGAAGTGGCCAGTGCCCAGGCGGCGGTCGCCAGCAGCGAGGTCCGGCTGGCGGACACGGTATTGAAAGCACCCTCGGACGGGGTGGTCATTACCCGGGCACACGAGCCCGGCGCGATCCTCCAGCCAGGGACCACGGTGCTCGCAGTGTCGTTACACGATCCGGTGTGGGTGCGGGCCTATGTGCATGAATCCGAATTGGGTAAGATCCATTCCGGGGAACCTGCCGAAGTCTATACCGATTCCCGTCCGGATCGCCCGTATAAGGGCCAGATTGGATTCATCTCGCCGCGGGCGGAATTCACGCCGCGCAATGTGGAAACCGCCGAACTGCGCACCTCGCTGGTGTATCGTTTGCGCATCGTCCTCACGAATGCCGACGAGGGATTGCGCCAAGGCATGCCGGTGACTGTGCGGCTGGGCACACCCACCGTACCGGCCAGTCGATAACCATGTGACTGCCCCGGCCGTCATCCAGGAATTGCAGAAGCGTTTTGCGCCGGAGGGCAAGCCCGCGTTGGCAGGGATCACGGCGGAGATACAGCCCGGCATGGTCACGGGATTGGTCGGTCCCGACGGCGCGGGCAAGACGACGCTGATGCGCCTGATGGCGGGCTTGATGTTGCCCACTTCGGGAACGATCCGGATTGGCGAACTCGACACGGTGAGGGATGCCGTCGCCTTGCGAGAGGTCGTGGGTTATATGCCCCAGCGCTTTGGGTTATATGAAGACCTGACCGTCCAGGAGAACCTCAATCTTTACGCCGATCTCCGTAGCGTGCTGGGGCAGGCCCGCAAGGAGCGATTCGAGCAATTGCTGGCCTTTACCGACCTGAAGCGCTTTACCGACCGTATGGCAGGAAAACTCTCCGGCGGCATGAAGCAAAAGCTCGGGCTGGCTTGCACGCTGTTGGGACGACCGCAATTGCTGTTGCTCGATGAACCCAGTGTGGGCGTCGATCCCATCTCCCGTCGCGAACTGTGGCGGATGGTGAAGAACCTGGTGGCCGAGGGCTTGGCCGTGGTGTGGAGCACTTCCTATCTGGACGAGGCCGAGCTGTGCGAACGGGTGTTGTTGTTAAACGAAGGCAAGTTGCTCTACGCGGGAACGCCGGGCGAACTCACGGGGCGGTTGGTGAAGCGTTCGCTGATTATAAAAGGGGCCAATGGAGGCCGTCGCCGTTTGTTAACCCGGGTCTTGCGCGATCCGGGCGTCATGGACGGCACAATTCAGGGCTCGCAAGTGCGCCTGCTGTTGCGTCCGGATGCCGCGCCCCCCGATCTAGGCAAGTTGGAAGCCGGCCCGAACGCCGAGATCGCGCCCGTTGCGCCGCGTTTTGAAGACGCCTTCATGGACTTGTTGGGAGGTGGCCCCAGTGGCGATTCCGTGCTGGCGGCGCATGTGAAGGCGATTCCCCATGATGACACCAAAGTCATCGAAGCCATCAACCTGACGAAGAAATTCGGCGATTTCGTGGCGACCGACAACATCGACTTTGCGGTGACACGTGGCGAGATCTTTGGCTTGTTGGGTCCGAACGGCGCGGGCAAGTCCACGACTTTCAAAATGATGTGCGGCCTCCTCCAGCCGACGGCGGGATCGGCGCACGTGATGGGCCTGGACCTGCAGCATAGTCCGAGTGAGGCGCGTCAACGGTTGGGTTATATGGCCCAGAAATTTTCGCTCTACGGCAACCTGAATGTGCGCCAGAATCTGGAGTTCTTTTCCGGGATCTACGGTTTGCGCGGGGCGCGCCAACGCGAGGCCATCAAGGATATGGTCGAGATCTTTGCGTTCAAGTCGTCACTGGAGGTCTCGCCGGACACTTTGCCACTGGGCTATAAACAGCGGCTCGCCCTGGCCTGCGCGGTGATGCATGAGCCGGACATCCTGTTCCTCGACGAACCGACGTCGGGCGTCGATCCCGTGACCCGGCGCGAATTCTGGACGCATATTAATGGGTTGGTGGAGAAGGGCGTGACCGTGCTGGTCACCACGCACTTCATGGAGGAGGCGGAGTATTGCGACCGGGTGGGGTTGGTTTTCCGCGGTCAAATGATCGCCAGTGGCACGCCGGACGAATTGAAGCAACAGGTGGCCACCGATGAACGGCCCAATCCCACCATGGAGGACGCCTTTGTCGAGTTGGTGCTCGACCACGACCGGAAGCTTCCGGAAGGGGGAGCAGCATGATCAATTGGCGGAGATTGGTGGCCTTGTGCCGCAAGGAGACGATCCAAATCTTTCGGGATCCGAGCAGCAACCTCATCGCGTTCGTGCTGCCGGTCATCATGCTGTTCATCTTCGGCTACGGGATTAATCTGGATTCCACCAAGGTGAAAGTGGGGCTGGTCCTGGAAGACTCGGGCCGGGACGCGCGCCTGCTGGCGCAGAGCTTCACCGGGTCACCGTACCTGTTGGTGACCCAGGTGGGATCGCGCTCCGAAGTGGAAGCGCTGCTTACCGCCGGGAAAGTCCGGGGCGCGGTGATTATACCCGCCGATTTTGGAAGCCTTCTCGAACGGCCAGGTGCGGTGGCCCCGGTGCAGATCCTGACGGACGGGGCGGAACCCAACACGGCGACTTTCGTGGAGAATTATACCCGGGCCGTCTGGCAGCACTGGCTGGATCAACGGGCCCGCGAGCGCGGCGAAACCGTGCCCCAGGAAATCGACCTGCAAGTGCGGATTTGGTTCAACCCCTCGGCCATCAGCCGCAACTACCTCGTGCCAGGATCGATTACGCTGATCATGACCGTGGTCGGGGCCTTGCTCACTTCACTGGTCATCGCGCGTGAATGGGAACGCGGGACAATGGAAGCGATGCTTGCCACGCCCATCAGCCGGGCGGAACTGCTGTTGAGCAAGTTGCTGCCCTATTACGTTCTGGGGATGGTTTCGCTGCTTGTCTGTGTGGGCATGGCCATCATGGTCCTCGGTGTGCCCTTTCGCGGTTCGTTGGCGATGCTGCTTTGCATCGGGACCTTCTTCCTATTCAGCGCCCTGGGGTTGGGCTTGTTGCTATCGACGGTGACCCGAAACCAGTTCAACGCGGCCCAAAGTGCGCTCAATGTGGCTTTCATGCCGGCGATGATGCTCTCGGGATTTATTTATGAAATCAGCAGCATTCCGCCGTTCTTGCGGGCCACCACCTATTTGATCCCGGCGAAGTATTTCGTGGCGTCCATGCAGACCCTGTTCCAAGCCGGGGACGTCTGGGCCATTCTGGGGCCAAACCTGTTGTTCCTGATCGCGGCCTCCGTCTTTTTCCTCGGCCTCACGGCTCGCAAGACCCGTCGTCGGCTGGATTCCTGAACGTGTATGTTTTACCGATTGCTCGCCTTGGTGAAGAAAGAGCTGCAGGCCCTGTTCCGGGACCCGCAGACCCGCCGGTTGCTGCTCGCGCCGGTGATCATGCAGTTGGCGCTCTTCCCGTTTGCCGCCACCCTGGAGGTGAAGAACAACACGCTGGCGGTCCTGAATGAAGATCAAGGCGTGGAATCGTACGAACTCCTGCAACGATTGGAGCGGGTCCAGGCTTTCACGCATGTCCTGCAATTGACCGACGAGCATGACTTGGAGCAGTGCATGGGCAACCAGAAGGCATTGGTTGCGGTGCGGTTCCCGGCCGATTTCTCCCGGCGCTTGGCGGTGGGCGATTCTTCGGCGCTGCAAGTGATCGTGGATGGCCGACGTTCCAACAGCGGCCAGATTGCCATGGGCTACATCCAGAACGTCCTCCGGACCTATCTGGACGAGCGGGGAACCCTGCGTGGTCGTCCGGCACCGCCGTCGGAACTGGTGGTGAGGCACTGGTTCAATCCGAACCTGCGCTACGTGTGGTTTGTCATCCCGTGCCTGGTGGCGGTCATTACCACGACCAGTACCTTGGTCGTCAGTGCCATGTCGATTTCCCGGGAACGCGAGCAGGGGACCTTCGATCAATTGCTCGTATCGCCGCTGACGTCTGACTGGATCATGTTGGGCAAGGCGATTCCGGCGGCGTTGGTCGGATGTGGACAGGCAACGTTGATTCTCACCGGGGGCGTGTTCATCTATGGCGTGCCATTCCAGGGATCCTTGCTACTGCTTTACGCCAGCATGGTCTTCTACATTGTGGCACTGGTGGGCTTCGGGTTTCTCATCGCGTCCATCTGTTCCACGCAACAGCAGTGTTTCCTGGGAATATTCTCGTTTATCATGCCCGCAATCATGCTTTCGGGCTTTGCGTCGCCGGTGGACAACATGCCACACTGGCTCCAAGTCCTCACCTGGTTCAATCCGTTGCGGCATTTCATTATTATCGTTAAAGGAATCTTCCTGAAGAACGTGGGATGGGAATTCGTGGTGAATAACAGTTGGCCACTGGCGGTGATTGGAGTTGTTACCCTGACGGCGGCGAGTAGTTTGTTCCATCGGCGGACGGCATAGTTTCGGGTGGGGTCCGGTTTGAGCACTGGGCGGTGATGCATAGTCAGAGGCTCAGCGGCCCGAAGGTTGAAACTTTTGCCAGGTTCGCTGACTCCTATGCCTGTGGCGCAACCAGTTACCAATGGCGATGGATCCCGTTCTCTGCGGAGAAGGCGGCTCTGGGCCATTTGGGGTTGTGTGAGTCTCCTGTGTTTCGCCGGTTGGCTGCTGGAAAACCTGCGCGGCAAGCGCGCCTGGGAAGCGTTGGAGCGCGAATACGCCGCCAAAGGCCAGCCGATCGATTCCGACGCCTGGCAAAAGCTTCGCGGCGCCGTGGTCCTTGATGACCAGAATGTTTTTGGGACCCCTCTCATCAAGCCCTTGTTTGACTATTCCATCCAACGCGATGCGAGCGGATTTTCGGCGGTGCGGTGGAATCAACCGGAAGGATTTTTACGAATCCGGGCAGTCCGGCTGCCAGTCCTGCTGGTCGATGAGGATCGGTTTATCGGGGACCGCCTGGATTTGGCCCAGTGGCAACGCGTCTTTCATCGAGCTGGAGGTTTTGCCATGGGCGAAGCCGAGGCGAATCCGGCGCGAGAGGTTTTGGTGGCTCTGCATCGCTGGGACGCGGAATTGGCCGAACTGGAACTCGCCACACGTCGACCGGTCGCACTTCTTCCGCTGAACGAAGAATTGCCTGCGGCAACGTTACAACCGCCCATGGCGTTCCGCAGGGTATCCGAAATCCTCCTCTTGCGGTGCACCGCCCGACTCGCGGTGGGGGAGGAGGCAGGGGCGTTGCGGGATTTTGAGTTCAATGAGCGACTGGGTCGCGCTCTGCTCAATAACAACGGGGACTTTTGCCAGATGGCGGGCGAAAACATCCTGACGCGGGGTGGTCGAATGGCTTGGGAAGGTCTTTATCGGCACCAATGGAATCGGGAACAGATTGCCCGGATCGAGTCAGTCCTCGAATCGCGTCCCACCCGCGAATCCTGGCTGAGTTCGCTGGCGTATAATCAAATGGATCGATGCCGGGACTTGCGCTCGCGCCCGGCGCGCCTCCCCGACGAAGTACGGGATAGTTCGGTGAAGTTCGTGGCCGATCTCGCGGGGCAGATTCAATCCTCGGCGAGCCATTCGTTGGACCTCTTCCAAGGGAGGGAAACACTTCCGGCCTATACGAGTTCGCTTTGCGAAATGGCTTTGAACGACCTCTGGCGTGCTGGCGATTTGGCCTTCACGGCGGCGATTGCCTGGACGCCGGGCTGGCGCTATCAAAACCTGGTCTCGTCAATCCGTGAGGTGGAGCCCCAATGCCGGATGTTGGAGTCATGGGTACGGCAAAAGGTGTTGTTCGAGACCGTTGCCCAGGATCCGGTGGCGAATCCCCGAAAATGGTGGAGCCTGTATCGGTCGCCTAACTTTCTTCCCGCCCGCCCGCCGCTGGACGCGCTGCATCATGTGGCCGACGCAGAGTGCCTGACGCGAATGACACGGATCGCCTGCGCCGTGGAACGTTATCGAATGGACTTCGGGACGTTGCCGGCGAATTTGGGGCAGCTAGTCCCGGGCTACGTAACGGAAGTGCCGCGAGACACTTTTACCGACCAGGACTTCATCTACGTGCCTTTGGATAATGGGCATTTCCTGCTCGATTCGCCTTATCGACCCGGACTCCACGATCAACGACTTGGTCGATGGCCGGCGCAAAGCGAGTCTGAACCCGATCACGGCGTCATAACGCCAAAGGTGGGGTAAGGAATTCCGGAGCGAAGAGGCGCGGAAAAAAGCGCGCAGCCACCGACGTGAGACAAAGGCCTGATTCGGCCACATACCTTCTCCTTCGCGTATTTCGCGGCCAACAACGATGCCTCCATCCGC
>DATJII010000216.1:0-49086 GCA_035493435.1 Candidatus Limnocylindria bacterium
GCTGGAACCAGGCGGCCATGGAGTCAGACGATACTTAGATCCAAGGACCGATGGCGGCGCACTAGCCATGATCCCCGAGCGTTCCAAGTCGTCCTGCGTCCTAACCATCAATGGTGGCTCATCGAGTATCCGCTTTGGTATCTTCGAGATGGGCAAGGAACCACTTCGGCGACTGACGGGAAAGATCAGCGGAATAGGTTCACGCCATTCGAGCTTTTCCCATAGCGATGGGCGGGAAGCCGGTCCCATCTCGCATCGAATCGCGGCTTCCGATCATCGTCACGCGGCACTCTTTCTCCTGGATTGGCTGGAAACGCAGCCGTTGTTCGGGTCGGTCAGCGCAGTGGGACATCGCGTGGTTCACGGTGTGAAGCGCTCTGAACCAGCCAGGATTACCCCGGGGTTACTGGGAGAGTTGCACCGCGCCATCCCTTACGCTCCCGATCATTTGCCGCGTGAGATCGAACTCATGGAGGCGATCCAAAGTCGCCACCGAAAGCTGCCTCAAGTGGCGTGTTTCGACACCGCGTTTCATCGCACCATGCCGCGGATCGCCAAGCTGCTTCCGATCCCCCGTCGTTATGCGAGAAAAGGAATCCAACGCTATGGTTTTCACGGACTGTCCTACGCCTTCCTAATGGAGGAACTTGCCCGCTTGGGGGATCCAGCAGCAGCTACCGGCCGGGTTATACTCGCCCATCTCGGAAGTGGCGCGAGCCTCGCGGCGGTGCGCAACGGCCAAAGCGTTGATACCAGCATGGGCCTCACCCCATCTGCAGGGTTGGTGATGGCCACACGCTCGGGCGATCTCGATCCTGGCTTGGCCTTCTACCTGGCCCGCAACGAGCATCTCACCACCGCGAAGTTCCAGCACTTGGTGACTCGCGAGTCGGGACTTCTGGGAATCTCCGGAACCAGTTCTGATTTGCGCGATCTTTGCACTAGAGCCGCCACTGATCCCCGAGCAGCGGAAGCCGTGGACATATTTTGCTATCAAGCGCGGAAGTGGACCGGATCCTTCGCCGCCGCCTTGGGTGGATTGGATGTCTTGGTATTCGCGGGTGGCATCGGGGAGAACAATCCAGCCATTCGTGCAAGCATTTGCCATGACTTGGCCTTCCTGGGCGTAGAACTGGACCGTCAGGCAAACGCCGAAAACCTTCCCTTGATCTCGACCACCAACGCGCGAGTCAGAGTGCGCGTCATTCCGACGAATGAGGAACTGATGATCGCACGGTACGTCTGCCGGTTCCTCGAACGGAAACCGTTGCTGTAGCTCAAAGCCCCCTATGTTGCAGACGAATGCAAACACTCCAGTGACGGCGCCTAAGGCCACCACTTGTCAGTCACTGGCGTTAGTCCAATGGCTGGCTCTCTGCTTTGCCGCATCGGCGACGGTTTTCATTATTTCACCGGCTGGGTGGTACGCGGGCCTCCAAAAACCGTCGTGGAATCCACCGGGTTGGATCTTTGGCCCAGTGTGGACATTGCTATACCTATCCATGGCCGTATCGGCATGGTTGGTGTGGCGCGAAGGGGGATGGAATAAACAACGATGGGCGCTGGGATTATTCCTCGCCCAATGGCTGCTTAACACCTTGTGGACGCCCCTTTTCTTTGGCATGCACCTATCGGGAGTGGCCTTGGCGGAGATCATCGGCCTCTGGATGGTGCTCGTCGCCACCTTGGTCGCTTTTTGGAAAGTCAAAATCAGTGCCGCGATCCTCTTGATGCCCTATGTGCTCTGGGTGTGCTTTGCGGTCGCCCTGAATTACACGATTTGGAAAATGAATTCGTGACGCCCGGACGCTTGCGCCCGCCCCTTCGTCAGTTTGGGTCATATGGGGTGAACACCGCATGGTGGGGCCGCGAATCCCCGTGTTACTCTTTCAGGACATAAGATCGGACTGTCACCGCAGAAAGGTCCCCAGGCGGACGTGCCATCTGGTGAAGCTGCCGAACACCTCAAATTTCAAATAATTCATTATGATCGGAACGATTCTAATTGTCGTGCTCGTCCTGCTCCTGCTGGGCGCCCTGCCCACCTGGCCACACAGTCGTAGTTGGGGCTATTATCCCAGCGGGGGCCTCGGCCTCATCCTATTGATTTTGCTCATCCTCGTGGTTACGGGCCGGATCTGAACCATCCAATTCCGCGCTCACGCCACCCATTTTCCGCCTTCATGGCGGCTGCCAAAAAACACACAAAACATGACAACACTCGAAATTAAAGGCGACTGGAACATCACCAAGGGTAAGTTGAAACAAAAGTGGGCGTCCCTCACGGACGACGATCTCAAGTTCGTCGAAGGCAAGCACGACGAACTCCTCGGTCGCATCCAAAAACGCACGGGCGAAAACCGTGAGGCAGTGGAGAAGGCCATCAAGGAAGCCACAGCGTCCTCCGGCAAATAGCCACCTGGCTCCGCGGGGAATCTTCGCACGCCAGGAAAAAATGGCTGGATTCCCCGCCACGCAATGGGAGACGGGAACCGTGGCTGTCTTGCGATAAACGGTGCTTTCCTGCCCGGATGTGCTATCTTGAGTTTCTATGACTCATGGCATCCTTAAGGATTTGCCTCCCGGAATGTGCCTTCCGGGCTCCGTTTTTGCATTTTAACAATAATTCCACGGGTGAAGCCCTCGTTGGGCAGGTCACCTCGCAACCATTCATCATGACGAATGACAAGACAGCCCAGATTTTGACCCGGCTTGAAAGCGGCTTTCGCTCGGGTTCCAAAGGACGCAGCGAAGCAGACCAGGAATTTGCCCGCACCCTGCAGGAGGTGCGGTCGTTCGGACGAAAACACGCTTCCCCAGTGGGATGGAATTCAACCTGGCAGCGCCACTGGGACATCATCCAGGTTTTTCTCGCGGAAATCGCCATGTTGGTCGACGAAATGGACCGCGCGCTCGAACGCACGGACAGCTCGCCTGGCCAATCCGCAGTGGATGCCTGGGACAAATTTCAGCTCGAATACATCAAAATGATCGGGTCGATGGGCTGCGTCCAAGCCCAGGCGGCATTACTCGATGCCCCCAGTCGGCGGGAGTGGAACGGGATGGCTCGCAAGGTCGAAGCCCGCGTCGAAGCCATGCACGCGCGCGCCGAAGTGTTGCGGATCAAGGCGGAATTGATGGGCACGCGTTCGAAGTCCGAGGTCAATCTCCTCCTCCAAGGCATTGCCGCCAAGCTCCCGCTTCGGGCCCAAAAAGATGGCACCATGCGGGCCGTCAATGAACCCGAATACAGCCGGGCAGCCATCGAGCTCGAAAAGGAACAGCATCAGTTCCTGGGCTTTACCGACACCGTAAAGGCGTTGTTCATGTGGGTCGAAACCCCGGAGGAACGCGTTCATGGAACCAGCGTTCTTACGGTGGACGAATCAGGAGCGCACGGTCGCGCCCGTTAGGTTCCGACGACAGGTATCGTCGCCGTGGCGAATGGGATTGGGCCAACCGGCCTCCTCCTGAAATGGACTCGGGTCCGCCGGAACCAAACTTCCCTCTCTGAGGGTGCTTGGTTCGAACATGTCAGTGAAAAAAGCGAAGGCGCGCGCATGGGTGTCCCATGGGCAACACGCCTTCGCTTTTTTTCATCCGTGGCAGTCCCTATGGACTTTGGCAGCAGGCTCTATGAATCAACCCCATCACATGGAAACCCAAAACCTGGACCAGGACTCACTGGCCGGAATCGACGCCTATTGGCGCGCGGCCAACTACATTTCCGTGGGGCAGTTATACCTGTGCGATAATCCACTGCTCAGGCGTCCGCTCGCCCTCGCGGACGTGAAGCGCATGCTTCTGGGACACTGGGGCACGACGCCCGGACAGAACTTCATCTACGCACACCTGAACCGGGTCATCAGGAAATACGATCTCGACATGATCTATGTTTCCGGCCCCGGCCACGGTGGCCCCGCCGTCGTCGGGAACACTTACCTGGAAGGAACTTATAGCGAGGTCTATTCCAATATCAGCCAGGATGAAGCAGGCCTGCGAAAACTCTTCGGACAGTTTTCCTTTCCGGGGGGCATCCCGAGTCATGCTTCCCCGGAATGTCCGGGATCGATTCACGAAGGCGGCGAGCTGGGCTATTCGCTAAGTCATTCGTTCGGAGCGGCTTTTGACAACCCCAGCCTCGTGGTCGCGTGCGTCGTCGGAGACGGTGAGGCGGAAACCGGCCCTTTGGCCACGGCCTGGCATTCCAACAAGTTTCTCGACCCGGCCACGGATGGAGCCGTCCTCCCCATCCTTCACCTCAATGGCTATAAAATCGCCAATCCCACCGTGCTCGCCCGAATCACGCGGGAGGAACTCGGCCAATTGCTGCGGGGCTACGGATGGACCCCCTATTTTGTCGAGGGCCATGATCCCTTCCCCATGCACGAGGCAATGGCTTCGACTCTCGACCGGGCGATAGAACAAATCAAAACGATCCAACAAGATGCCCGCTCCTCAGGGAAAACCGAGCGCCCCCGCTGGCCGCTGATCGTCCTGGTTTCGCCGAAGGGCTGGACCGGCCCCAAGACCGTCGATGGCCTGCCGATCGAAGGCACTTTCCGTTCACACCAAATCCCCATTTCAGCGCCCGCGACTCACCCGGGGCATCTCCAAATCCTGGAAGAATGGCTTCGCAGCTATCGACCGGAGGAACTGTTCGACGAAAGCGGCCGACTAAAACCGGAATTGGAAGAGTTGGCCCCGAAAGGCGATCGTCGTATGGGAGCCAATCCGCATGCCAACGGAGGTTTGCTGCTGCGTGACCTGCAAATACCTGACTATCGGGGCTATGCCCTAAACCTGACGGCCCAAGGCGACCTTGGGCCCGGTGACACCCGAGTCTTGGGCCGCTTCCTCCGGGATATAATCAAACTGAACAGCCCGCTGCGCAATTTTCGTGTCTTCGGTCCGGACGAAACGCTCTCCAATGGCTTGGAGTCGCTCTTCGAAGTCACTGATCGCCAATGGGAAGCCACCACCGAACCACACGACGAGTTTCTCGCCCGTTCCGGGCGGGTCATGGAAATGCTTAGCGAACACCAGTGCGAAGGTTGGCTGGAAGGCTATCTCCTCACCGGTCGGCACGGTTTGTTTAACTGCTACGAGGCCTTCATCCACCTCGTCGATTCAATGTTCAACCAGCACGCCAAATGGCTGAAGGTCACCTCTCGCCTGCCTTGGCGGAGAAAGATTGCCTCGCTCAATTACCTGCTGGCTTCGCACGTCTGGCGTCAGGATCACAATGGTTTCACTCATCAAGACCCCGGTTTTATCGACGTGGTCATGAACAAGAAGGCTGAGATCGTGCGGATCTACCTTCCGCCCGACGCCAATTGCCTCCTCTCAGTGATGGATCACTGCCTGCGCAGCCGCCATTACGTCAATGTCGTGATCGCCGGCAAACACCCGGCGCCACAATGGTTGTCGATGGAAGCCGCCGTAAAACACTGCGGCGAAGGCATTGGCATCTGGCCGTGGGCTGGAAATGATCAGGGGTTCGAACCCGACGTGGTCATGGCCTGCTGCGGCGATGTGCCTACCTTGGAAACGCTGGCTGCCGTCTCTCTCCTTCGCGAATTCTTGCCCGAATTGAAGGTCCGCGTCGTGAACGTGGTGGACCTCATGAAATTGCAGCCCCAAAGCGAGCATCCCCACGGTTTAAGCGATTCGGATTTCGACTCGCTCTTTACCAGGGATAAACCGGTCATCTTTGCCTTCCACGCCTACCCTTGGTCGATTCATCGTCTCACGTACCGCCGCACGAACCATGAGAACATCCATGTTCGAGGTTATAAGGAAGAAGGCACTATCACCACTCCCTTCGACATGACCGTCCTCAATGAAATGGATCGGTTTCATCTCGTACTGGACACCCTGGACCGCCTGCCCCAACTCGGCGCCCGGGCCGCCTACCTCCGGCAGGCCATGTGGGACAAACTGGTGGAACATAAACAGTATATCAACCGCTACGGCGAGGACCTGCCCGAGATCCGGAATTGGAAATGGGGCGTGGCCCGGCCGCCAAATCCACCATGAAATTTCCGACTCCGCCGGCATCGAATCCACGTGTTTCATTCATGATTCTTTGCGCTCCTGAAAGGTTTGCCTGCCAGCTCCCTTGACGTCACAGTCGGTAGGTCAAGGTACCAGCGGCGTCTGGGTTGGAAATTGCATGCTCCCCCGTCTCTATCTTATCCGGCACGGTGAAACCGAGTGGTCACTCTCCGGGCAACACACCAGTCGCACGGAGATTCCCTTGACTGGCCGGGGCGAGGCGCAGGTACGCGAATTGGGCCGCCGTCTCCATGCGGTCGCCTTCAGCCATGTGATGACCAGTCCTCGTCAACGCGCCAGGCAAACGTGTGAACTGGCCGGCTTGGGCGCCGGGGCCACAGTCCAACCTGACCTGTCGGAATGGGACTACGGCGACTATGAAGGCCTGCGCTCGGCGGAAATCCTCCAGAGGCACCCCGGGTGGAATCTCTTCCAAGATGGTGCGCCTAACGGAGAAAATCCCTCCCAAGTCGCCGATCGTGCGGATCGCCTGATTCGCTATCTTCGTTCCTTGTCGGGGAATATTGCCTTGATAAGCCACGGCCATTTCGGACGGGTGCTGGCGGCCCGGTGGATCGGCTTGCCCGTTGGCGAGGGACGGCGTTTCTATCTTGGCACGGCCTCGCTGGGAATTTTGGACTTTGAGCATCAGCAACCCGAATCACCGGTCATGGCACTGTGGAATTCGACAGGTGGAGTGATCGCTTGATGCCAACCGACCTTTGGTGCGGAAAATCGCTGGCTTCAGTTTTGGCAAATCGTTACCGAGGGCTGCCACCTCAGTCCCTCTATATCTTATGACCTGGAATCCCCTGGATATAACCATTCGCGTCGGCTGCAGCCTGGCGTACCAGACCACCGTCCCCACCCCCGTGTTGTTCGTCCTTCGTCCACGACTGGAGGGCCGGGTGTTGATAATGCAGGAGAACCTCTCCTTCGGCATCGGTCGTCCCGCTTACGAATTTCAGGATTCCCACGGCAACATCACCTATCGCTCCACACTGATGCCCGGTCGCAACGAGATCCGGCATGACGCCTTGGTTGCCGTATCGTCCATTCCTGACACTCGCGAAATCATCGGTCCCATTATCCCCGTCGGAGAACTTCCTTCGGATCTCCTACGCTATACCTTGCCGAGCCGGTACTGCGATTCGGACAAGTTGATGAACTTTGCCTGGAACCAATTCGGCCAGGTGCCCCATGGCTTGCCACGCGTGCAGGCCATCTGTGATTGGGTCCATAACAATATCGAGTACCGGTACATGTCAGGCCGACCCGATCTCTCGGCCTCCGAAGTCATCGAGCGACGCTACGGGGTGTGCCGCGACTTCGCCCACGCGGCCATCGCGCTCTGTCGCGCCTTCAATCTGCCCGCCCGGTACGTCACCGGCCATCTGCCCGATATCGGCTGTATTGACCCCGGGAGTCCCATGGATTTTCACGCCTACTGCGAGGTCTATCTCGGGCAGGACTGGCTGACCTTCGATCCCCGTTTCAACGTCCCCCGCATTGGCCGGGTAAAAGTCGCGCACGGCGCCGACGCTGTCGACGGCGCCTTCGCCACCATCTACGGCGAGGCGATTCCCACCTATTTCCAAGTCTGGGCGTACCAGGTGAACCCCCGCGAAGTTTCCGTCGGCGACCCCATCGACCTCTCCAAGCGCCTCGACGGCGATGGCATCCTGCGGATAGTATAGTTATAAATACGCCGCGAACTTCGCGAACCTTATGGACCTCCGCCTTCGTCAAGACTTCGGCTGCCTTCGTGCATCGTGTCGGTTGCGATGATTGCGACACCACCTGACTGGACACTGATGTGGCACTTCAGACCGCCTCCTGACCTCGGCGGCTACGGACGCCACTCCCGCACTTGTCAACCGCCTCCCCGCCTGCGAGCGTCCGCACACAATGTCGCCGTTGCCATTTGAGCTGGCCCTGGCTTTGCGATACATGCGTCCCAAAAGGACGTTTGTCTCGATCATCACGCTTATCTGTATCATCGGCGTCATGCTGGGGGTGGCCGTCCTGATCATTGTGATCGCCGTCATGACCGGCTTTGGTGAGGAATTGCGGGAAAACCTCGTGGGATTCAGCTCCCACGTGCGGGTCGAGCGCCGGGGCAGTTCGATGCCCCATTGGCGGGAGACGATGGAGCGAATCGAGGCGCTTCCAGCAGTCAAATCCGCCTCGCCGTACATCAACACCCAAGTTCTTATCGAGACCCAACCCATCGGACGCCCAGGTCGTCCGTTTGCCCCTGTGGTACGCGGCATCGATCCCAAGCGCGAAGGCTTGGCCTCCCAACTGAAAAGCGCCATTCGTGAAGGGACTTTCGACCTGGGCCCCAACAGCTTGTTGATTGGCTCGGAAATGGCGCTGAATCTCGATCTCCGGGTGGGTGACAAAATGGCGGTCTATTCGCTTCCCGCGCTCAAGCGGATGAGGGAGACAGCTGGCAAACCTGGTCGCCAGGAAATCGCCAACGCCCAGAATTTCACGATCAAAGGCATTTTCGATGCCGGACTTTACGACCTCAATACCACCATTGTCGTGACGGGCTTGGGCGACGCGCAAGACCTTCACGGCGTGGATGATGAGGTATCGGGCATCAGCATTACCTTGAAAGACCCCGATCCCAAAAACACCGACGCCGTTGCCGCACAAATCCAACGTTTACTGGGGAATGACTTCGGCGTGGCCACCTGGCTGCTCGAGAACCAGAAATTCCTCCACGCCTTGGCCGTCGAGAAGAACATGATGTTCTACCTGCTCTTCTTCATCGTCCTCGTGGCCGCCTTTGGGATCATGAGTGCCATGATCACCTTTGTGGTTCAGAAAACCCGGGAAATCGGCCTGCTCAAAGCCTTGGGCGCGTCACAACTCCAGATCGCGGCTATTTTCCTCATGCAAGGGTTGATCGTGGGAGTAATCGGAGTGGCGACTGGCCTGGCGGCGGGAATTTTGCTCATCCATTTCCGCAATGACTTCCTCGCGTTCATGAACAACACGCTGCATTTGGATCTGTTTCCACCGGAGATTTACCAGTTCCGTGAACTCCCGGCCCGGATCGTGATAAGCGATGTCGTGATCATCTGCAGCACGTCGTTGGTCATGTGCCTGTTCGCCGGGGTCGTCCCCGCCTTACGTGCCGCTTGGTTGCAACCCGTACAGGCTTTGCGCAATGAGTAATCCCTTCCTGGTCGCCAAGGGCCTGCACAAGTCCTACCAACTCGGGAAACGCCGGTTGGAAGTGCTGCACGACATGAATCTCATCGTGCCACGCGGGGGCTTTGTGGCGCTGCAAGGCGCTTCGGGCGCCGGCAAGAGCACCCTGCTTCACTTGATTGGTGGTTTGGATCGCCCTGACCGCGGCACGGTGCAAATCGATGGCACCCAATTGGGAGACCTGAACGGCACGGAACTGAGCTCCTTCCGTAACCGCCATATCGGCTTCATCTTCCAAGCGTTCCATCTCTTACCGGAACTGGACGCCATCGAAAACGTGGCACTCCCGGCTCGCATGGCCCGGACTCCCAAGGCAGCGGCCGAAGCGCGGGCGAAGGAATTACTGTCGCAAGTCGGATTGGGGGACCGCATGAATCATCGACCGTTGGAACTCTCCGGGGGTGAACAACAACGGGTGGCGGTGGCGCGGTCACTGGTGAATTCCCCCGCCCTGATCCTCGCCGACGAACCCACCGGCAACCTCGATTCCCACACCGGTCAGGAGATCATCCAACTGCTGGTCGCCCTCCAGCGCGAGCACCACGTCACCCTCGCCATTGCGACACACGATAAACAAGTGGCGGATCGTGCCGATACAGTGGTGCGGCTCGCGGACGGACGGCTTTGCGACACCCCGGCGGCTCATTAATTCGCCGCGCGCATCTTGCGCGATTGTTACCGGAAGCCTAGTCTGCCCTTGCGCGTTGCGCCGTGATGAAAAAACGATTGCTGTACCCTTGCCTGCTCGCCGGTCTGGTTGCGTATGTCGGGTTCGGCGCCACCCTTTATCACGTCCACGCCGCGGACGACAAAGACGACGCCTACACCCAATTGGAGGTGTTCACCCGGGTTCTGGAAAGAGTCCGGAAAGACTACGTGGATGGCGACAAGATATCGTATAAGGATCTCATCCAGAGCGCCCTCAAGGGCATGCTGGGCTCGCTCGATCCTCATAGCGAGTACATGGATATCTCCAAGTACACGGAGCTCAAGGAAGACACCGGCGGCACCTATGGCGGTGTAGGGCTCCAAGTCAACGTGCGCGATAACCAGCTCATTGTCATCGCGCCCATGGAAGATACTCCGGCATTTGAGGCCGGCATCCTGAACGGAGACCAGATCGTCAAGATCGAGGGCAAGCCGACGGATCGCATGAACATGAATGACGCGATCAAGAAGCTCCGGGGCGAGACTGGAACCAAGGTCACGATCACCATTGCGCGGCCCAGCCTGCCGGAACCCAAGGATATCGTCCTGACCCGCCGCGAGATCCGCATGTTTTCGGTTAAGGACGTCAACAATCGCCGCGAGTTTCCCATCGGTGAGGACAAAATTGGCTACGTGCGGTTGACCCAATTTGGTGAACGGACAAGTGATGAACTCGAAGACGCCTTGGGGCGAATGGAAGCGCAAGGCATGGAGTCGTTGGTGATGGATCTGCGTGGTAATCCAGGTGGGTTGCTGGATCAAGCGGTCGGTGTTTGTGAGAAGTTTCTCGAACGCGGACAGCCAATTGTCTCCACTGAAGGCCGGAACCGGCTCGCCGACGTGCAACGTTTGGCCTCCGGTCGTGGCCGGGTTCGGGCAAAGTTGCCACTCATCCTGCTAGTCAATGGCGGCAGCGCCAGCGCCTCGGAGATCGTTAGTGGTTGCCTGCAAGATTTGAAACGCGCGGTGGTGGTTGGCGAAACCACCTTCGGTAAGGGTTCCGTCCAGAACATCCTGCCCTTGAGCGATGGCACGGCCTTGCGCCTGACTACCGCCAAGTATTATACGCCGAGCCACAAGGTGATCCACGAACACGGCATCACCCCGGATATCGTAGTGACTACTTCGGACGACGAGGAAGTCGCCATCCAGCTGCGGCGTATTCCCGGCGGCAAGGCGAATCTCGACGAAGCCCTGAAGCTTTATCCAGCAGACCGGCAAATTCACTTGAAGGAACTGGTGGACGAGGAGATCGATCCTCAATACGACCGCGCCCGCGATTTGCTGAAAGGTGTCCAGATGTTTAGCAAGCGCCAGCAGGACAAGCCTGCCAATAGCAAAGCGGCGCCGGCGCTTAACTAAAATGCTTCTCGCGATCGAGACCTCCTGCGACGAAACCAGCGCCGCCGTCGTCGCTGACGGCGTGGTCCTGTCCAACGTTGTTTCGTCCCAGGTAAAACTGCACGAGGAATATGGTGGCGTGGTCCCCGAGTTGGCGACCCGCGAGCACCTGCGAAACCTTCCCTTGGTTATAGAGGAGGCTTTGTCGCTCGCGCACGTAGCCCCCGCTCAACTCACAGGCATCGCCGCCACGCGTGGACCGGGACTGCCCGCCGCCTTGATGGCCGGATATAACACGGCCCAATCCATGGCCTTCGCCTTGGATATTCCCCTCCTGGGTGTCAACCACCACGAGGCCCACCTATATTCGCCATGGATCCAAGGGAAGCCCGCCAAGGCCTGCTTTGAGCTCCTGGAGCCCAACGTATCCCTGATCGTGAGCGGTGGCCACACGCTCCTCGTGCATGTGCGGGGCGAATTGGATCACAAGGTATTAGGCGGCACCATTGATGACGCCGCCGGCGAGTGCTTCGACAAGGTGGGGAAGATGGTGGGGTTGGCGTATCCGGCCGGGCCTATTGTGGACCAACTTGCGGAGTCAGGGAATCCAACCCGATTCGATTTCCCCCGCCCCATGTTGCAGGACAGCAGTTTGGATTTCAGTTTTAGCGGCCTTAAAACGAGCGTTCGCGTCTTCCTGGAAAAGAACCCCGGCGTCGCGGACAGCGAGATGGGGCTGCGCGATCTCTGCGCCAGCCTGCGGGCGGCGGTGGTGGAAACATTGGTTCTCAAGACCGCACGGGCAGCAGCCCAGGTCGGCGTCAAGTGCATCACGGCCAGCGGGGGCGTGACCTGCAATCGACACCTGCGGCGTGAACTCGAAAAACTGTGCAAAAAGAAGGGCTATCAACTGCGCCTGAGCGACCCGTCGTTTTGCACCGATAACGCCGCGATGATCGGCATCCTGGCCGAACGCCGCCTCGCCTCGGGCGAACGGAGCCCCTTCGACCTGGAAACGGAACCCGGCTGGGCGTTGGCTTAGTTAGATAAGAAAACTGTCGAATTTTGTTTGCCACGATCCCTTCAGGGATCACAGAAAGTTGCCGGGATGTCGAAGACCTCCGATTTCGGCTTCTCATGCCAGAAATATAAACACCGCCGCCGCCACCGCCGTCGGCACCAACGCCGCGAGAAACAGTTTCAATGGTGCGATCTCGTTGTTGAAATACTTGGCGAGTATGGATTGCCCTGCCGGATTAGGGGCATTTGCGATCACCGTCAACCCTCCGCCCGTCACCGCGCCGGCGACCACGGCATATTTTAACGATTCGGTAAGACTGGGCACCAGCGATGCCAGATAGGTTATCGCAGCATTGTCGTTAAACGCGGTAAGCGCCGTGGCACCCAGAAACAGGCTCGTCGGCCCCAGACTCTCCAATACCGGCGCAATCCACCAACTCTGTAGTCCTCCATGGACGACCAATCCCGCCAGGAAAAAACCCACCAACATCGGTGAACGAAGCTCCACCGGATTCTGGTGGTGCTCGGTCGAGGCTAGGAACGCCAGGAAGAACAGGAACCCACCAATAAAGAAGACTGGATAATGGGCGGTAAAAACCGTCCACGCCAGAAATGCAAAATGCACCAAAGTGATCCACGGCGGAACGGGATTCTTGCGCGTTGCCCACGATTGACTCTCGCCACCTTCGATGACGGGTGCCTGCAGTGTGGCGAACTCCCTCCGGAACCATGCCCAATACACGGCATTGCTCACCAGGATCGCCACGACCGATTTCCACCCGAAATGTTCCAACATATAAAGTGCGGACCAGCCCCATTTGCCGGCTACCATCAAAACCGGCGGCGCCGCGAAATGGGTCAATGTCCCTCCAATGGACACATTGACGAACAACAACCCCAAAGTGGCGTAAGCCAGCGCCGGACTCGGCTTTCGCTCATAAATTTGTCGGGCCAGCACCAAGGCGCTGATGGTCATTGCCGCCGGTTCCGTGATGAGCGAGCCCAGCAGCGAGCCCAGCGTCAGCACCGAAAACCAGATTGCGGCTGCGGAGCCGCCCAAACGATCGGACACCCATAGCATCGCCTGTTCTGAAGTCAGCAACACCGGCCTCGTGGCGGCAATGGTCATGATGATCACCACGAAAAGCGGCTCGGTGAAGTGCACTGTTTCTGTCAGGTACTTCTCCGCCACCTGCCAATCCTTGACGAAAATCAACGCCAGCAAGAGCGGCAGCACCCACACTCCAAAAACCGCTTCAATCTCGCCCAGGAAATGGAGGGCCTGGGCGGCAAAACTCACCTCACTGACGGCGCCGTCCTGCGAGTGCCTTGCTACCGCCCGCCCTTCCCGCTCCATTTGTTCAAGATGCCGATCCCTGATCCGATGGGACCAGTGCATGATCTTGGGCGCGAGAAAAGTGTGCAGAATCGCCAGAAAGAAAATCACCGTCGCCACCACATTCAGCGGCTCGCGCCTGGCGCGATTCGCGAGCTTCGCCATCAGGTGCGTTTCGGTGGCGTCGCCGTAGACCTCGGTGGGCAAGGGAAAGATTTCCCCAGCGGAATTTGCCACCACCGTTGGCGCCTCCGCCCAAAGCCCGGGCGAAAACCAAACCAGGGCTGCCAGGAGGAAAATCCAGCAAGCCCGTTTCACGACACAATCCATTCGGATTCGTTAGCGGAAAGGTGGGGTGATTTCAATGGGTATCCCCGCCTTGTGCACGGATCGTCGGAATAGCCCTTGCCGCGTTCGCTGGGCACGACTACAAAGAAACCGACTGTGAAAACCCCACTCATACCCCGACGGACGTTTCTCACGAGGGCGACGCTGGCCGTCTCTCCCCTGCTCTTTGAGTGGAAGATGGCAGCCGCCACCCGTGCCACGCTCAAGCCCGTGCGGTTCGGATTGTGTGCCGATCCCCACAAAGACATCATGCACGACGCCGATGAGCGGCTGCGTGTATTTATCGATACGGTCAAGCGCGACGGCTCGGAATTCATCCTCCAATTGGGAGATTTCTGCTGTCCCTTCCCCCGGAACCGGGGATTTCTCTCTATCTGGGAAGAGTATAAGGGACCGCGGTATCACACCCTGGGAAACCATGATCGGGATGGTGACTTTGAATGGCAGCAGGTCCTCGACTTCTGGGGCATGGCTCACCGTTACTATTCCTTCGACCACGGTGGCTGGCACTTTGTCGTGCTCGATGGGAACGAAAAGAAGCCCGTAAATCCGGCCCCGGGGTATCCTCACTATATCGGGGCCGAGCAACTGGCCTGGTTGCGAAGTGACTTGGAGAGGACCGCCGCGCCGACAATCGTCTTCTCGCATCAAAGCATTGAAGACGAAGGTGGCTTGGAGAATCGTGCTGAAGTCCGTGCGGTTTTGGAGCAGGCGAACACCGCAGCTGGCTGGCGCAAAGTTGGAGTTTGCCTGAATGGCCATCACCACATCGACTTTCAACGGGAAATCAACGGCATTCAATACGTCCAGGTGAACAGCATGTCCTACGTCTGGCTGGGCGAAAAGTACGCACATATTCGCTATAGCGATGCCATTGACAAAGCCCATCCGGCCATCAAATACACGGCACCCTACAAGGAGGCGCTGTTTGCCAGTATTGAGCTGGATCCGCAGATTGGAATGACGATCCACGGCAAACAAAGCGAATACATTGGTCCCTCGCCGTGGGACCTGGGAATGGAAGAGAAAAAGGGGACCGCGCTCGACAAGAACATCATCACCCCGCGCATCTCAGACCGGAAACTTCTGTTGGCGGTTTAGCTCGACTTACGATGTGCCCGTGCGATGTCATCACACCGCCAGTTTGCCACAATCCGGGAACCTTTTGCCAAAGCTTTGACCTCCATTTCAATTGCATTTGCTCAATCTTGGCACAGGCGCCTCTCAACGACTGGGAAACCTGGAAAATATCGCAGCACCAGGCGGTTGGTTACCCGATGGCCAGTCACTTGTTGTCAGCTACGTTCAGAAACCAAATCCCGTGGCTAAATCCGGCCGAAGCATGCTTTGCCGTATGAGCTGCAACGGTGCCAAGACCGATATTAGGGCCGGTTCCTGGCCGATAGTCCTTCGCAAGTCCCATCGGATATTATATCAAGATCCGGACGACCACGCCTGGCACACCTGCGACTTCGACGGCAAATCTCCAAATCTGTATGCCGACGGGCTCAAGGACTTTTCTTCGCCCGCCATTTCGCCGGACGAATCCCAAATTGTCTTCATCCGGCGTCAGATCGGACAATGGCCGGAGGTGTTTCTGTTCGACTTTGGATCGTCGACGGGAAAGATGGTTAGGACGGTCGAAGAGTTTGAAGGGATTCCGATTTGGCGGTGACCCCCTCGAAAACAAATTCCCTCGTTATGCTACTTCGCAGGAGCGCCCGCTCGCTGGATGACGTCTTCGGCCTTCAGTTGCTTGTCACCGGCATGGGGGAATTTCACCACTGGTTGAGCCTTGGCCCATTCTTCTTCGGAGACCGTTTTGGTTTCGTGAATGAAGACGAAGGTGCCTTTCTTATTGCCAATGATGATGTCCGGACGACCGTCGCCATTAACATCGCCGATGCCTATCTGACGGCCCACGCCCGAGTCGCTATCGATCAGGTGGGGCACCCAGTCTACGGAACCGTCGATGTTTTGGACCAGTTGGAACCAATAGATCACGGCTGGAGTATTGGGATCAGGGTCACCCGCCTGGCCATGGGCCCAGAAGCACTTGCCGGTTACGATGTCCTTGAGGCCGTCCCCGTCGATGTCCACCAGCTCAACAGCATGCAATTCCGAAAAGGTTACTCCGTAGCGATTCTCGGAAGCCTCCTTGTTCATGAACACATGGGTCCGGAACAAAGGATTGCCTTCGGCATCCTTATCTTTGAGCTGCTCGTACCAGCCCAATCCATACCCGTGGGCGGCAATGCTGGTGATGACGTCGGGTAGCCCGTCGGCATTGACATCGTAGGCAAACATCTGGGCTCCGCCACCCGGACTAAACGTCGCCGGATGCCGGGTCCAGGCAACGCCCGGCACATCGTTCTTGGGCTGCTCCCACCATCCGCCCCGTTCCAGCAAATCCAGGCGGCCGTCCCCATTGATATCGCCCAGTCCCAAACCGTGATTGAAGTTTCCCCACGGTCCCTTGCCTGTGACGGAGACGAATTTCCATTTGGCGGTGACGTTCTGCCAGTTCGGTGGCGCGTAGCCAAACGTCCCCTCTGAATTACAAAGAATCTCCGGCTTCCCGTCGCCCGTCAGGTCGGCGAACGTGGGCGATTCGTTATCGACGGCATCGAACACTTGATGCCGTTCCCAATGCTGTTCTTTCCCTTGCGGGTTCAGGTACAGGTAGGCAGGAGTGCCCGGCAACCCATAGGTCAACACGTCATTCCATCCGTCGCCATTGAAGTCGTGGACGAACGAAAAGAAATTGTCGGTGGAGTACGAATTGCGTTTGCCGAAAAACCCCTCGTAACCCGGAACTCGCTCCTCCGTTCCATCCGCGCGTTTGATCGTGAAGGTCGTGGTGGAAGGATAGAACTCGTGTCGCACCAGGAAATCCGGCCCTTCCCACCAGTAGGGCCCTGAGATCGCATCCGGCTTTCCATCCTTGTTCAAGTCGCCGAACATTGCCCCTTCGCTCCAATACATCTTGTCCAAGACCAGTTTCTTGAAACTATGCAGGGTACGAGTGGCACCAAAAGCGGGGATCGTGGCGACTCCAAGCCCGAGTACCAGCCCGACAATGGAGGAAGACTTCATGGATCATTTGTCGCAAGCCCACCCGCGGGAGTCAACGCCACGTTCGGTTCAAAACCACGCGAAGCACCCGGAATTCCGCCTCGGGCAAGTCTTCGGTGGACGAGGTGGCGATGCTGGTGTCCCGCTTACTCCGTTTCCAGCCACGGCGTCGTGCCACATAGGCCGACCAACGTTCATACATTCATACGTTCATGGCCGGAGCCCAGTCGGATGAACATCATGAACGTATGAACGTTGTTTCCTCATGTGGCACTTCGAGGCTTGTCCCAGGGCGCTTCAACGTGGACGTCACCCAAGACCAGCCACCCTATCCTTGATGCGCCGCGATAAACGCCTTCAGCCGCCCCAGCGCATCCTCCCATTGTCGACCAACCTCATCGAGATAGGTTTTGGCCTCCTCCATCGGCCCCGGCGTGAACTCAAAGAGAATCTCGCGTCCTTTACGGGAGCACATAACCAAGCCTGCCCCCTCCAGGACGCGCAGATGCTTGGTGACCGCTTGGCGAGTGAGGCGCGAGCCCTTCGTTAATCGGGAGATCGATTGACGTTCCCCACACGACAAGCGTCCGATTAACGCTAGGCGAGTCCGATCTCCGAGCGCCGCGAACACCGATGCATGTCGCCGCTCGGGATGGTTGGATGCGGCCGCTTTAGTCCTGCTCGACATGGGCCTGAATGTTTGCCATCTGGATGGCCCACCCGTTGTCATTCATTCGGAAAGCGTCGGCCCGGCGCGCGGCCGGCACATTGTCAAAGCCGGACTCCCTCACCACCAAGAGCGTGCCTTTCGCGGTCGGAGACAGCCGGAATTCCACGAGTGTGGGCAGTTCCTGGGAATAATCCACCTTGGGATCCACTGCATAGGGATGCCACGTGAATGAAAAATAGCTTTCCGGCTCCATCTTCACGATTACAGCCTCCCATTTCAGGTGTTCATAGCCCGGATAGGTAATGTGGCCGCGGCTTGTTTCCCCTGGGACGAATGGACCGTCCAATTTGACGCGAAACCACTGGCCGAATTCCACAGGGTTCGTCAACGCCCGCCACACCCGCCCGATGGGCGCCTTCAATTCAATCCGTTTTTCGACAAAGTCCGTGTTCATAATGCAACCTTTGAGTTGCATTATCGATTCCCACCCAAAACATGCAACTTTTTTGTTGCATGTCAATTCGAAGCTGAACCTGGCCGCCTCCCTTCTTCAATCTGTGTGAATCTGCGTAATCTGTGGATGAAACGTCTTTTCTTTTTTGTGAAGAAGAAAGAGAATTTATCCACAGATTACGCAGATTCACACAGATTATAAATACAGGACACTTGGCATCCGCATCGGGTCTCGCCACCACTTCCCACTGTTGCCCAACGGGCACCTTGCGAAACCTATACTCGCCATCGCCAAACAGTTTTCCAGAACGAAAGCCGCAACTCGATTCCTCTTCCTCATCTGCGCCCATCCCCAACATCTGCGGTTTCCTACTTCGAAAAAACTATCCCCGGCACTCCTTCCACGTTAGCCCAAACCGGGCGAGATACTTCGCCAGCCGGTCCGAATCATTGGTCATCTTGCGTTTCTCGCGGCTCACTGCAAACAAGGTGCGCCCGGCGTCCGCCGCACTCGTGCTTTCCCGGACCACTCGGATGACGTGGGCCAACTGCACTTGGTCGAAAAGGTCGATCTCTCCCGCCATCTCTTCACCCAGGACCTCGCGCAAGAGATTCCCGGGATCCGAGGCGGAGGTTATATCCGTTGGCTCGGCCCACGCCTCCTTCAGTCGGCCGATCTCCTCCTTCACGATTTCTATATTGATCCGGCCGCCCGTGGCCAGTGTCGCCATACGGGTGAGCGCCGCGCCAAAATCACGAAAATTGCCTGTCCACCGCCCTTGAGGCCCCATTGCAAATTCCAGAAAGGCCTCCCGCGCCTCGCGATTCATCGTCAGATGCGTGCCCAACTTCGAACTCAATCGCTGGAGTTCATAGTCCAGGTTCGGTTCGATGTCCTCCACCCGTTGGCTCAAACCCGGCAGACGGAACGTCCATAGATTCAGACGCGCCAACAAGTCCTCCCGGAAAACACGTGCCCGGACGGCCGCCGCCAAATCCGTATTAGTCCCGGCGATCAATTGAAAATCGCTGGTGGACTCTCGATCGCTGCCCACCGGCAAGAATCGCTTTTCTTCAAGAGCCCGAAGCAACATTGCTTGTTCGTCGAGCCCGAGTTCTCCCACCTCATCCAAGAAGAGAAGTCCACCGTCCGCCGCGCGAAGCAATCCCGGCCGGTCCTTGACCGCCCCCGTGAACGATCCTTTGACATGCCCGAACAACGCGCTCATCGCCGCGTCCCCACGCAACGTCGCGCAGTTCATTTCCACAAACTCGCCCTTCAACTGGTGCCGCGCCTTCTTCAATTCATAAATCCGCCGGGCCAATTGGGTCTTGCCCGCGCCGGTCGGACCCAGCAGCAAAATCGGCTCCCGCGACTTCGCCGCCACGTACTCCAGTTGTTCGATCAAGCGATTAAACCGCTCATTGCGGGTGGCGATGCCTGACTTTAAGACCGCCAAGGCATCACCATGCTCCTTGACGAATCGCTGGGCCAAACGGTCATACCGCGAGAGATCGAGATCGATGATGTTGTAGCGACCGTCCGGCCCCCGCCTCTTGGTATCACTAGGCGAAGTCTGGATCAGGCGGGCCGGAAAATGGCGGGACTCGGTCAGGAGGAAGAGGCAGATCTGCTGCACATGGGTGCCGTTCGTGATATGCACCAGGTAATCCTCCGTCTCCGGGTGAAACTCATACGCCTGGGCAAAATCATAAAGGGTGGAATATACCTCCTCAAAGTCCCAGGGATTCCCGGTCGTTATGGCACTCCGGCGCACCTCGGTGGTCTCGGACGAGCGTTTGATATCCGCCGCCACCGCCGCTGACACATGTTCGTGCTCTGGCGCATGGATCAACTCAAAGCGATGAATCGGCAAGTCCGGATGCCGCGCCAGGGAAACGCTGGGGCGCCACTTCTGCCAACGCTCAGCGTGAAAGCCTGCATCGAGCACCGAGCCCACAATACCAATGATCACTATCTTGCGTGTCTTCATCGCGTATCCGAGATGAATATCGCTTTTAAGCGACCATTGGCCAGCAGATTCGCGGCCGCTTGCGTGAGCAAAAGCCATAAATATTTTGCCTCAACCAGCTCTCTTTCAAGGCGATACACATCATCCAAGAAAAACCAAAACATCTTGGCATGACCGTTGCGTATAGGTCGGCACAACAGAACGAAAGGCTCACTATGGCAAACAAGAATCTCTTCGCCAGCGCTCCCGGGAAAAGGATCCCGGCCACCACTACGGTCAACGTCGCTGGCGGTCGCGCCTACCAGTTCGAGCCCAGGCAGGCGCTCGCGCAATACGCGGCCACGGGTTGCCTTAACTCGACCTTTTATGCGTCCGCCGAGGCCCAATTGGATACGGTGCTCACGCTTTGCCAGGGCGTTTCGCCGAAGTTCATCGCCCAGGCTGCCGTTTATGCCCGGGAACACGGGCATATGAAAGACCTACCGGCCTTGCTGTTGGCCCGGCTTTCTGCCGTGGACTCGAAGCAATTGGAACGGGTCTTCGATCGGGTCTGCGACAACGCCCGGATGGTCCGCAATTTTGTGCAGATCGTCCGCTCGGGCGCGGCGGGTCGTAAATCGTTGGGTACGGTTCCCAAGCGTTTGGTACAACGTTGGTTCGACCGGCGCTCGGACGAGCAACTGTTTCACGCCAGCGTGGGCCAAAGCCCTTCCCTGGCGGATTTGGTGAAGATGGTTCATCCTCGCCCGTCCACCCCGGCACGCGCCGCCTTCTATGGATGGCTGCTCGGCCGGAAACACGACGCGGCGGCTTTGCCCGCCTGCGTACAGGCTTTTGAGCGGTATAAGAGTGAGCGGCAAGGGCCGACTCCCGATGTGCCGTTTCAAATGCTTACCGCGTTGGAGTTGGGAACGGTTGCCTGGGCTGAAATCGCCCGTCGCGCCTCCTGGCAAATGACCCGGATGAACTTGAACACCTTCGCCCGCCACTCGGCGTTTGGCGAAGCGGGAGTGACTCGGGCCGTGGCACAGCGGTTGCGCGATCACGATGAGATTCGCCGAGCCCGAGTGTTTCCGTACCAGTTGCTCGTGGCTCACTCCCAAGTGGATGAGAAGGTGCCAGCAGAGGTGCGGGACGCTTTGGAAGCCGCGATGGAAATCGCGATCGAGAACGTTCCCTCAATCCCTGGCGGTGTCGTGGTATGCCCGGACGTTTCGGGCTCCATGCAGACCCCAGTGACAGGCTATCGCGTCGGCGCAACCACCGCGGTCCGTTGCGTGGATGTTGCGGCGCTGGTCGCCGCTGCCTTCCGCCGCAAGAACGCCGACTGCAAAGTCCTGCCGTTTTCGGACGGCGTCGTACCGTGCGCCCTGGGCCGGAACGACACCGTGCTGCGGAATGCTAAAAAGTTGGCTTCGTTGCCCTCGGGCGGAACCAATTGCAGCGCGCCGCTCGTGGCCCTGAATAAGGAACATTTCCAGGCCGAGCTGGTGGTCATGGTCTCGGACAACATGAGTTGGGTGGACTCAGCCCAAGGCGGTCGTGGGACGGCCACGATGCAGGCGTGGGCTCATTATAAGGTGCGGAATCCACGGGCCCGACTGGTGTGCCTGGATATCCAGCCGGGAGTGTCCACCCAAGCGGAGGAATGCGCCGACATCTTGAATGTCGGAGGATTCTCGGACGCGGTGTTCGAGATCATTGCGCGGTTCGCCCAAGGCGAACTTGCCCCTGACCACTGGGTTGGGGAGATCGAAAAGATCGAGGTATAGCGCCGGTGTATAACTTCCCTTCGGCGGCGGGGCCAACTCGCCGCCGGAAGGAACCACCGATCGGGTCCCGCATTGCGGCCCGTTTGACCACAGACCCGGAAATGGGTTTCAGTTCTTTGATAATTTTTGCGTCGAATGCCCTGGGGGACTACATGAATCCAATGTCCAATGGCGTCACTGCCAGCGGATTCGCCGGTTCGATTCCGGCCAGTGGCTGGCAACAGCCGCTGTGGCGAAGTGGTAAACGCGTTGGACCTTTTCAAAAAGGGCGTCTCCCAATTTTTGTAGGCGCATATTAGATTCTGGTGCGAATGCCGGTGAAACTACATGCATTCGAGCACGAGGTCGCGGGTTCGAATCCCGTCTCCGGCTCTTTGACGCCGGAGTAGCTCAGGGGATAGAGCGCGTAAACGTTTCACCATTTTTTGTCGCACCTCACCTTTTTTTGGCGATGAATGCCCGAAGAAATTACACCATGAAACGGATTGCCGGTTCGAGTCCGGCCCTGCGCAAGCGGGTCGCCCAAGGGATAGGGCAGGCATTTCTTCACACCTTGTCATCGCCAAGTTTTTTGCGTCGAATGCCCGGGAAACTACATTTACTCCGACGGTCGCTGGTTCGAATCCAGCAGGCGGCCCGCGAGGACCGTCGTAGCTCAGCGGTAGAGCATCGGAAAATGTTTCCCACCTTTAGTCGACGCATTTCCCATTTCCTGGGAGACGAATGCCGATGAAACTATATGCCTATTAGCATGCGACGCGGGTTCGATTCCCGCCTCCGGCACTATTGCGCCGGAGTAGCTCAACGGTAGAGCGCAACATGTTTCGTCATCCCTTGTCGTCCCCGTTCCAGTATTTTGGCAGCGAATGCCGAAGAAACTACAGACTGTTGCCGGTTCGAGTCCGGCCCCGTGAAAGCGGGTAGCTCAATGGCAGAGCACCTGTTTCTTCACTACCTTGTCGCGGCCACACTCTGATGTCGGACACCCAGGTGCACTTATTGACTCGCGATAGCGTCGTGGAGTTCCGCCTTCGTTAAAACTATGGCGGACAAGGCGGTGGTAAGCAACGCGCGACATCGCTTTGGGAAACGGAAATGCCTTGCAAACCGAAGGCACAATCGAAGCCCGGTCGGACGCCCAATGCACCGTCATCGTCGGCTCACGCCAAGATGACAGGCGCTTCATGCGATATTCGACGTTACTTTGAGAATTTCGACCCGAATCAGTTCGTGATGTCGAACGTGGTGCTCTCTCCGCGGATGGGAAGGTAAGTCTTGTACCATTCCTTCTGTGCTGGGCTGTCCGCGTAGGCTTTCAGGGCCGCCTCATCGACAAACTCCATGACAAAGGCGTTGGCCTTGCCGCCTTGAACTTTGATGGATTTGATCCAAACGCGGGTAATGCCTTTGTACGCCTCTGGGAGCGCTTTGACACCTTCGAGGGCGGCCTGGATTTGCGTAGGGGTGGTGCCTTCCTTCCAAGCGACAGTGACGACGTGGATCACGGACTTGGGGGCGGTATCTGCTGAAAGACTGGCCGTGCCGAACGCCAGGATGGAGGCAGCCACGAGGCACTTTACGAGGGTTTTCATTTTATTAATTCGAGGACTTGGTAATCGTGCCAACGATAGTGCCGGAAATCTCCCAAGCCAGCTTAAATGGGGTTGACCGAGAGGTCGACAGTTCGCCCGGAGGGCTCTTGGCCTGGGCGGCCTGTTTGCCTCAAATGAGATCTTGTGTCATAAACCCCTGTTGACGCCGATTCCCGAAACCACCTCTGCTGAAGGCTTCGAACGCTACGTTGGCGGCAAATCCGTGCGAGTGGGGCATGGCCAAGCGTGGCGGGAGATCAAGGCCTGGATCTTGGCTCCGCCCCGTGAGGTCGATGTATTACCCCTGCCCGCCGTCAGCGAACCCTTCCTCGCCTGGACTGTTTCGGGCGACGTGGAATTCCAGGAACGCGAAGGCCATCAGCCGTGGATCACTCATCGGATCAAACGAGGATCCTTTTTTCTCACCTCGGGTGGCGCTCCCTACGATTGCCGTTGGAAGGCGTTGACTGCGGAGGCTTTCGAGTCCATGGCGGTATTTATCGAGTTACCGCTCCTCCAACGTGCCTTGGACGAGGTATTTGGGGCCGACGCGCCCTACGCCCGATTGCGGGACGTCTCCGCGTTCACCGATCCAGCCTTGAACTCGTTGATGGAACGGTTGCACGAGGAACTGCTGCGCCGGGAGGCAAGCCCCCTTTTCGTGCAGGGTATTGGCCAGGCGATCGCCATCCATCTCGCCCGAAACTACGCCGAAACGGTTAAGGAGTTGCGGAGCGGCAGCCCCTCACTCCCCGGCTACAAGTTGCAGCGCCTCACCGAATGGATGGCCGAACACCTCTCTGAAGACCTCGAACTGGAGCAACTTGCGGCCCAGACAGGATTGAGCAAATTCCACTTTCACCGGCTCTTCAAGGCGGCCGTGGGGGTGTCCCCGTCGCGATACCACCTTAACCTGCGAATGGAACAGGCCAAACGTCTGCTGCGCGAAACGAAGCAGAGCATTGTGGCCGTCGGCCTGGAAGTCGGTTACGCCAATCCCAGCCATTTCGCGCAGCTCTTTCGCCGGGAAACCGGCCTGTCCCCGAGCGAATACCGTCGACAGCGCTGATGCCGGAATCATGCAGTTGAATCAGTCGTCCTTGCTTGATCTTCCTTCGATCTGCTTCGTTGCTCGTCGGTTGCGTATTTGAATTCAATACGCGCCCTCCTCACGCCTCGCAGTTCGAAGGAATCTACTGCGCTAGGACTTCCTTCTCAACCGCATGAGTCCGGCTGATGCCGCCCGGCGCGGGTTGCGCTTTTGAGCAAGTTTGCAACAGGTCCCGCAAGATCGCGTGCGACGACCTGCCCGGCGTGCACTACGGTTCTGCCATCGTTGGATTAACATTATGGCTACAACAGATCAACGAAGCCTGGGAACGAATGCTCAAGCAGGACGTGCGCTACCGCTTCGTTATAGACATGGCTTCACTGAAAGGTTGACCCACATCGCCATCGTCGACTGGCTCGACGCGAGAGCACCGACCGGCTGGAAAAGGCCGGAGACGAGCGAAATCACGATTAACTATAAATAAATATTTAAATATGCAAAAACGCAAACTTGGAAATAGCGATCTGGAAGTCTCGGCCATCGGGCTCGGCTGTATGAGCATGAGCTTTGGCTACGGTCCGGCCGCCGACAAACAGGAGATGATCGCCTTGATGCGGTCCGCCGTCGAACGCGGCGTCACCTTTTTCGACACCGCCGAAGTCTATGGCCCCTTCACGAACGAGGAACTCGTTGGAGAAGCGTTGGCACCCGTCCGCGGGCAGGTCGTCATCGCCACGAAATTCGGGTTCGATTGCGATAGTGGAAAGCAAGGCATTGTAAACAGCCAGCCTGATCATATTAGAAAGGCTGTGGAAGGCTCGCTCCAGCGGCTCAAAGTCGAATCCATTGACCTGCTCTATCAACATCGAGTGGACCCCAACGTGCCCATTGAAGAAGTGGCCGGGACCGTCAAAGAGTTGATCCAGCAAGGCAAGGTCAAGCACTTCGGGCTATCCGAGGCCGGAGCCCAGACCATTGCCCGCGCTCACGCCGTTCTCCCGGTTACGGCACTCCAGAGCGAATACTCGCTTTGGTGGAGGGAGCCTGAGAATGAGATTCTGCCGACCTTGGAGAAACTAGGCATTGGATTCGTTCCTTTCAGTCCTCTGGGCAAGGGTTTTCTCACGGGGAAAATTAACGAAGACACGAAATTTGAGGCTGGCGATTTCCGTAACAACGTCCCGCGATTTGCCCAGGAAAATCGCAAGGCGAACCAGGCCCTCGTGGATCTGCTGGGCAGGTTCGCAGAACAGAAGAAACACACCCCCGCCCAGATCGCGTTGGCCTGGCTGCTCGCCCAGAAACCGTGGATCGTCCCCATCCCCGGCACGACCAAGATGCATCGTTTAGAGGAGAATATCCAAGCAGCTTCCGTTGAACTGACGCCGGAAGACCTCCATGAAATCGAGGCCGCTACCTCAACAATCAAGATCCAAGGAGCGCGCTATCCGGAACACCTGCAAAAATTGGTCGGACGATGAGCCAGCCGGAGACCTGTCATTGTGAGCAATGGTCGGAGGCAGCCTGCGTTGCCTGAGACATCCCTTCTCATGCCTCCCATTCTTCCCCCTTCGAGCGTCGCCGAGGAAAGTCATCGTAATTCATGCGACGGCGTGCCGCATCTTTGCGATGCGGCATCTATACACCGAAAGTAGTATAGCCGTGGGGCAATAATGGTTTGCCTTGCAGCCCTCATCATGGATTCTTGAGACGTCCACCGATATCGCGCAGATTCCGGTTGGATACCCGCAAACCCAAATGAAAACTCGGAATCCAAGCGTCCGATGGTGTCCCCGGCCTATCGCGTTAGTCCTCGGCGCGCTGGCGGTGAATGCGGCCTCCGCGCAATCGTTTGAAACGCCGGTCGTCTCCATTCCCTTCGGTGGGGATCTCGCCATTCAACGCACAGTTCCAGCGTTGGTTGACTTGGATGAAGACGGGCGCATTGACCTGCGCTACGTTAAGGAAACCTCCTTGGCAAACGGCCAAAAGCGCGCCTTTATCGACCCCGCACCAGGCACCCGCCTCGTCGGTTCCTCGATCCTCATTTCCACCAACAGCAACTTTGGAAAACCCCTCTACGATTTGGAACCCCGCGAGGCACTCCCGGGACTAATCGTTGATCCTACGGCACCCGATCCTGTTCTCGGAAAGAACCAAACCTATCATGGATGGTTCCGACTTTTGGATAGCCTTCCAGACCCGGGCGTCCGGGTGACCTGGGGCAGCACGAATCGTCAATTTTATCTGGGTGTCATCTTTACCGCCTTGGACGGGGCTCACGCCGGGTGGGTTCGTTTTACCCGCGAAGGAACCAACGACTGGGCTTTGGCTGAATCCGACTGGCAGCGACAATCAGGGGCGACCATCGCAGTGGGAGAACATCCGGTGCCGGCCAGTGAACCGGAGATCACCTTTTCCTCCCAGTACACCACCTTGCCGCCGCCGCTTTCGACGTATAACAGGGATATTACCTGGGGCTGGCGCAAATGGACGAATCACCACGATGGGACCCATGGACTCACAGTTGACGTCCGGGGCCACGACGATTGGAAATGGCTGATGGACGCCGATCACGGCACCAATATCGTTGCGGGTCTAAGGGGACGCCTTCCCCTGCCTCCTCCGGCGGACAACCACTCCATGTGGCGCACGAACTGGGGAGGCATCGTCCTCTATTCCGAATCCATCGATGCTTCGGGTACCACAACCAATCGAAGCGGCCTCCTGGCTGACGATCATGCCTATGCCGTCTTTGGCAGTCCGTCCTACTACGGCTGGGTCCACCTACGAATTGACGGGTGGCAATTTTCCGCCGCCCGATCCGCCATGGCAACCGGTGGGCCCGAACTGCGCTTCGGAACCGATGGCACCGCCTCCGCGCAAAACCTGGACCTGAATGGGGACGGACTCGTCGATTTTGAACTATGGACGGACAATTATCAGAATGCGGACTTCATCCGCGATAATTATTATATTTTTCCCTTTGAAGGTTCGGGCATTTATCTGCCCTCCGCTTCGAGTTACCTGCCGCCCGACTCCTCCGTGGTCCTCGACGGACATCTGGCTTGGTCAACCAACCTCGTCTTGTATTTTAATTCCACTCGCAACGGAACATTCTCCGGCTCTGAATCCGGAGACTTCACCACCAACGGCTACATGGGCCTTCGTTTCACGGCAAATGACGGCTTTCATTACGCCTGGGCGAGTTTTACCCGCTTCCCGTTCTCAACCGAGTTGGCCGACACCCAGGCCAATCCATGGCCTGACGAGGCATTCACAGTCGGCGCACCCGCACCCGCACCTCTTCGAATCTCGGCCACCGGCCAATCTACCGCCACGGTCCGATGGCCCGTGTCCTTGCCGGTTAGCCTGGAACGATTCGCCATCACCGGAGACCGCCTCTGGACTCAAGTCCTACCCTCACGCCCCGGAGAATTTGACGTACCGCCCGAGACTGGCGCGGCCCTTTTCCGTCTGCTATTCGCGCCCTGAGAAGGTAACTGGCTAGTAGTGAATTCACCCGGAATCGCCGGGCGACGCTGGGCGGCATGTCGTATCGTTTCCTGCCCGATTCCCCCATCGGGTCGGATGCCGGGCAACCTCACCTAATCCCAGGCCATTTAGAAACAGGAACTCGAAAATGAGCGGATGAATCGCGGATCCACGATCGCCATCCGTCCGCTCCTCAGGTCCCCTGCCCTTCCCGGACAAACTATATCCCATGCCGCCCAGAAGATGGAACGCATGATCCGTCTCTAATACCACTTCGCACCCCTTATTGCATATTGCTAGTGGAAGACCACGAGTTCACCGGAATGGCGATGGCCCCCGCCTTTGCGTCACTTCACCCTACCTCACACGCCGGGAAAGCTGTTTAGATGCCCAAACCAACGAATGCCAAAGATGTCGGCTCCTGGATCGGAATCGAAAATCAAAACTTGCCTGAATCACGAAGCACCTGCGCCTGCCGCTTGGCACTTCGGACATACCCCGAAGAACTCCAGCCGATGATTGATCTCGGCAAAGCCGTGCGCCTTGGCCAGCTCCTTTTCCACGGCGGCCAGCCAGCAATCGTCGATCTCTAGAATCAACGAGCAATTCCGGCACACGAGATGGTGGTGGTGCACCGATTCCTCGCCTTCCACCAATTCGAAACGGGCCGACCCGTCCCCAAAGTCGAAGCGCTTCACCAAGCCCAGCCCTTCGAGAGTGTGCATGTTCCGGTAGACGGTCGCGGGATCGCAGTCGGACTTGTCCAACTCCTGGTGGATCTCCTTGATCGTAAGCGGATGGGCATGGCGCCGTAAGACGTTGAGGATGGCCTGCCGCGGAGCCGTAATCTTGCGATCACCCAGACGCAGCTTTTCCGTCAACTCGTGCAACGGCTGCTGGATGAGCCGTCGGGCGTGGCCCGAATGTCCGCAAGGCGCTTTGCTCATGGTTGGGCCAAGGCCGGTTTGGTTTTGCGGCGAAGCATCGACACTCCCAAGGTGATCACGAAAAGCGCGGCCAGTGTCAAGGTGATCGACGGGCCCGTGGGGAGATTAAGTGGATACGACGCCATGACGCCCCCGGCGGAACCTATAAGCCCTGCCAAGACACTGAACAACACTTGCTGACGCAGGGTACAGGCCAGATTTCTCGCCGCCGCAGGCGGGATCACGACGAGGGACGTGACCAAAACCACCCCCAGCAACCGGATGCTCAAGGCCACCGCCAGCGTTAGGATGAGTACGAACACGTAGTTACTGCGCCGGACTGGTATCCCGGCGACGTGGGCCAAATCTTCACTCACAGTCACCAGCGACAACGAATCGAACTGGACCAGCACCAGGGAAAATACGATTCCCGCCACGGCTGCGCACCACGCCACATCCGGCCAGCCAATGGATATAATGTCCCCGAACAAATACCGGTCCAACTCCACCCATCGGCTGCGCTGGACGCTCAAGAGCACGACGCCCACCGCCACCGAGGTGCTGAGCAAGAGTGCCATGATTGTATCCGTCAGCAATTCCGTGCGCTCCTTCAGCCAGAGCATGACGACTGCGACCCCCAGGCAAACTACCACCAGAGGAACCGTCGGATCGGGAAAACCCAACAGGAAACCAGCTGCCACGCCGGCCAACGCTGCATGCGCCACGGTATCACTAAAAAACGACATCCGTCGGGCGGTGACAAACACGCCCAACAACCCGCAAGCAGGCCCCAGCAGGAGCGCGGCGATCAGTGCCCGCACCATGAACGGTTCAGTGAGCATGGACGCCTCCGTGATGGTGGTGATACGGCGCGACATGGATGCCGTACGCCTGCTTTAACGAATCCGCATTCATCACCTGTTCCGGTGTTCCCTCGCAGCAGATAACACCATTCAAGGCGTATACCCACGAGGCATGCCGATAGACCATGCCCAAATCGTGCGATACGAGGACCACCGTCAATTTGTGACGCCGATGCACCTGGGCCATCATCTCATAGAATGAATCTTCCCCCGGCGTATCCACGCCCGCCGTAGGCTCGTCCAAAAGCAGCAGCTCTGGGGAACCGATCAAACTAAAAGCAATCAGGACCCGCTGGAGTTGGCCGCCGCTTAGTGCGGCAAGAGGCCTGTCCAGCAGCGCTCCCACTCCCATCTCTTCCAAGGTGTCGGCCAGCAACCGGTCGGTGTGGGCTTTGGAATGCCAGAGCCAGCCGTGGGTTCGCTTGACCCGGAGAGCCAGAAACTCGCGAACCGTCAAAATAAAGCTTCGCTCGGTCTGCAACCGCTGGGGTACGTAGCCCACCCGATTCAAGCCAACCGTGGAAAAGGGTTGATCGAACAGCCGAATTTCTCCGGCATCGCTTTTCTGGATACCCAACAGGCAACGCAACAGCGTCGTCTTCCCTGAACCGTTGGGACCAATCAACGCCACGATCTGGCCGCGTTGGACTTTCAGGCTCACACCGCGCAACACCTCGTGATTCCCGAGACGCGTTCGCAGCCCCCGGACTTCGATGGCGGATGGTGAAGGTTTGGCAAAGCCGATCTGCATATTACCGAAGGGATTCCTGAAGAACCTGCAAATTCCGCCTCATGGCCTGCTCGTAAAACGAAGGCGTCGCTTCCCCCGTTTCCAGGACATCCAGCACGGCCACTTTAATACCCAAGTCTGCGGCGATGCGTTGGGCGAGCCTCGGGCTATACTGGGGTTCGGTAAAGATGACGGGCACGTGGGCTTCACGAATCGTATGCGATACCTGTGCCAAGTGCCGGGGTGACGGGTCGACGTTGGGTTGCTCCTCGACGATACCAAGCATTTTGAGCCCATAGCGTCGGGCAAAATACGGGAAAGCGTCGTGGAAAGTGACCAGGTTCGTGGAGCCCAACTTCGCGACGCCCTGTCGCAAGTCGTCGTCCAGACGTCTTAACTGGTGCCGATAGGCCTCAGCGTGGGCGACGAATTGAGAGGACGATTTCGGGTCCAATTCGCTCAGGACCGCCACCAAATTCGAGAGGCAACCTTCCACCAAAACCGGATCCAGCCAGATGTGTGGGTTGGGCTCCGCCGAATTCTCTTCCCGGATGAGCTGGGAATCCATCCCTGAGGAAAGCCGGGCAATACGGGGACGCAATCCATTACCACGCTCCTTCTCCGCCGCCTTGGCCACCCAATCGTCCACCCCCAGCCCGATGATGACGAGCAGGTCCGCCGACGTTAGCCGACGCAAGTCTTGGGGTTTAAGCCGATAATGATGAACCCCGGTTTCACCCGGCAGCAAGGACTCCACTACTGCGTTGGTGCCAACCACTTGGGCCGTCCAACTGTAAATGGCAGGCATCGTCACCACGATCCGCAACGGATCGGCTTGCCCCAACCGTATCGCCAAGGCGAAAACAGCCAGGAGAAGCCACCGGATGAGAATCATGACGAACGATAGCCGGGCGGCACCCATTTGCAAATCGATTGCATTAACGCCGCAGAAGCAAACGCCGCCATGTTGCTGGCGGCGTTCGTGCTAGCGCCTGGCGCTTACTTCATCAATAGCATCTGACGGGCGCGCTTGATAGCGGTGCCCAGCCGACGCTGATATTGCGCGGGCAGCCCGGTGTACTTCCGGGGAAGGATGCGGCCGTTGTCAGTCACGAACGTCTTGAGCAAGGTGACGTTCTTGTAGTCGATGGCGTCGATAGTGAAGTCGATCTTCGGCTTGGGCCGCGGTGTGCGGTTCGTCGAAGTACGGCGCTTCTTCTCGTCGAGCTTGGTCTTACGAGGCATGGCTTACTTTATTTCGCGGTGCAGAGTGTGCCGACGGAGGAACGGATTGAACTTCTTCTTTTCGATCTTTTCCGTCTGCAGTTTCTTGTTACGAGTGGTCTGGTAGCGGGAGGGAGGTTTACCCTCTTTCTTCGCTTCCGTGCACTCAATCGTCACTATTTCACGAGGCATAACTTAAGATTCCTTATCTTTCGCCGGCTTTTCTTCGACTTCACCATCGTCGTCGTCGACTTCAACCGTTGCTCCGGTCTCCACAGACCCAAGCGAGCCGAGTCGATTACGCTGGCGCAAGACGCCCTCTTTTTCAAGCTGAGCTTGCGCTTCGACAGTGAAACGCGCCCAAGGGATCGCATCCAACCGAGCGCGGGGAATCGGTTTCCCGGTCAACTCGCAGACACCATAGGTGCCTTTTTCGATGCGTTTTAAAGCTTCTTCGATCTCGTAGATTGCATCCTGGTCCGAGGACAGCAAGCTCAACGCGAAATCACGGTCAAAATTATCGGTGCCGGAATCGCCCATGTGGAGGCTGTAATTCTCCATTTCGCTCTGGGATTCCTTGGCCAGGCCACTCATCTGGCCACGTAGCCGCTCATGAAGATCCAACAGGTTCTGGTAGTACTTCTGCCAGTCCACCTTGATCTTTGAGATCGGAGACCAACTCTGGTTGGCCACTGGCGCATCTATCGCCACCTTGGACAACGGACGACCCAAGATCGACGCCGCACTAGCGGACCCGACAGTTTTTGTCTTGGCCGCCGGTTTTACTGGTAGGGCCGGTTTTTTCGCCATGATTCGTCTACTTTGTTTTTTCTGCTTTTAACTGCCAGCACACCCTATTCCGGGAATGCCGCCGGGCGCGCTGATCGCGAAATATCGCGCCTAGAGAGCCGGGGAAGCTAACAAGTGAACCGTAGAAAGCTACAAAAATCTTTCATTCGCGCTCAATTATCTCGCCATCATTCCTCCAGCCGACAGTTCCCCTGTTTTCATCGTCGCCGACGTCCAAGGGGATTTCCTGCTTACCAGACACCCCAACCTCCGATTCGTTCACCTGGAGTTCCCAAAATCGCCAGTGAGGGGCCGACACCTTTCTGACTGAGCAAGTTCGGGTCCATTACGTCCTTTCCACAATTTGCGATGGGCACGCGGAAACCTGCCTTGCGTAACCCGGTCCAAACCCTCCTCACTCAAACTGTGTCTTGTCCCGCCTACGGCCCAACTCGGAAACGGTAAAATCGGTGGCCGCGGGCTGAAATCGAATCGAAATACGACAGCGTTCCCTGACTGTCAAAGACGCCCGAGAATGTTCCGTCCCAATGCTGCAAATCCTCCGAGACCTCCAGAACCACATTGGAATTGGCCGGCCCTTTGGCTTCCAACTTCACTTGGTCGTCCTTTAGCACAGGAGTGGTTGCCTCAATCGCGGGCACAAATGTCGCGGTCAGGGTCGTATCGCTGGCTAGGGAAAGTTGAAGCGAGTCCGAAGTAGAGGCACTTGACCCAGACCACGCGGAAAAGCGATATCCGGGAGCCGGCACCACCCCAATCCGCACCGGCACCCCTTTGAAGTACACCCCTTCCCAAGCGGCCTTGGCATTGGCACTCGTGGACAGCGTATTGACTTTGATCGTTCCGCCTCCGGGCTGGGCAACCCCCAATCGGACTACCGCCGTGCCAGGGAGTCCAAACTGCTGGACGATCTGCTGCCTCACGTAGGTCGGACGCTGCACCGCAAACGTACGTAATGCCCCAACCTTCGCCTGCCAATCGGAGAGCGACGCCGGACTCCTCCAGCGCACGGTGTGCTCCGCCATCTCGGGCGTGAGTACGGCTGCTATCTGATCCACGTGGTCCACCAGGCGCGGGGAGCTGTATCCATCGTTCATCAGGTCCGCGAAGCGATTGATAAAAGCGCGCTTGAACTGTTCGGATCCCATCAGCGTTCGCAAGAGATAGGTTGAAGTCGGTGTATTATGTCCATTCAGCGAGCCGTCGGGTGTCAGGTCCGCCGACAACATATTGAATGCCCAGGGCGGCGGTATGGCCCAAAAACCGCCCCATCCCACATCATTGTCAAACGGGAGCCAGCGCCAGCGTCCATCGTTGGTTCGTGGACGCCAGAGGCGGTGATTCATCATGTCCCAGCGATAGTTGAAGATTTCCGCCGCCTTGTAGGTGATATAGTTATCCACGTCCATCATTCCCTGGATCGCTGCATAGTTCGTGTCCTGACGCAGGTCGTTCGTGCCCATGAAGGCCAGCATCGAATCGTAGTGAAGCGTATCGCCCAGCCGCACATTGACGAATCCTTCGAGATAGTCGAAATCCTGCCCCGCCCCCGCCCTAGGCAAATTGGCGATGAACTCTTCATCCTCCTTTTCCTTCAGATAAGACAGGCCCCAATACTCGCCATTGATGAAAGTCACGCACGCGCGCGCCGCCTGGGTATCCGCACCGGTCTCCTCAATGATGGCCTGCATCAGTTCGTCACGCATGAAAGCCGTATCCTGGTCCTGCCCGCTGGGCCGCAGGAGGAGGTGCGAAAACTCTGCCCGCTGGCGATTGGGAAAGAAGGGATAATGGAACGCGGCACGACCGCCCCCACCATGACTGTCCAGGTCCAGTCCTTTGATCGGCCAGGCTTGGGAAGTGTTCCCGTGGATCTTGGCGCTCGCGCCTTGGGCGATCACCCGCTGTCCATTCGTTTCGAAAACCTCCACGAAAACCGGGCGTTCCCAATCGGTTCCCCGCTGGCTGTAATTGTACCCCGGTGCATTGCCCGGTACATAGATGCCAATCGTGGGATCGAAAAAATTCCTTGGATCCGTATTAAGAGAGACCACGGGCAGGGAATACCGCGCCCTGCCCCGTGGATGTACGAAATAGCTCTGGGTCACTGTCTCCATGGAAAGTGCCCCCGCCTTGAAGATCTTTGCCCGCACGACCGTGCCTTTGAACACCTCCCCGGCCGGCACCGGTCCACCCGGAGTCGTGGGAATGGTTGAGATTCCATTGGGCGTCCCCTTCCGGCTCTTAATACGGATCGCCCCGGTATAAAGAGTTGAGCTCCCGGTCGGGTCCGAGCCGTCCAAGGTATAGCGGATTACCGCTCCGCCACCTGCCCCTTGAATCGCCAGATCGAAATCGTTGGAATAAAAACCACCCACAGCGGAAAAAATGGGTTCCGGCAAAATCTCGTGGGCCGCAACTCCGAGATTGGGCTCGCCCGGGCTGGGGGACGCAAAGTATCCCCAGCCACCCACCCCGTCCGGCTGCCGACCATACGAGATATCGCCAGGCAGCGCAGGAATGTCCACCCGGTCGGCCAAGGTCCCATCCGGCCGAGTCAATGACAGCGTTTCGCCGGAAGCATCGAGTTTGAAGTTCGTATGCCGCAGAAAATCGAAATCGAGCCCGTACTTCGCTGCCAGATAACTCTCGACCACGCGCCGTGTGGCCTCCCCTAGTCCCCTGTCGAAAAGCAACACCTCGGCGACGTCACCCGCGAAGGCGCCGTAGGTTCCTGAACCGATCTCAAAAGGCGCCAAAACCTGTGGCCTGGACGAGGTCAAGCCCGTTCGGACCTCCTGCCCCCGCAAAGCAATGCTGGGTCTCCGGTCCTGATAAACCAACGATACCACATTTACGGCGGCCCCTACCGGTCCCGCATAGACCGCCAGCGCCGGCATATAGAAAGAACCGTGCTCATAGGCGGATATCCCATTCGTCCCCACTGACAAGCCCGCCCCACCGTCATTCTCCTGATAATGCGCCCCGAAAAGCCAATGCTGTCCCTGCACGCCACCTACACCCGAGGCACTCTCAGGGTCAATCTCGTGGCCCACGGTGGCGCGAAATACCGCCACCACGGTAAAGCTGTTGGTCGCCAAGGGGCCGGCCAACGACAAAAGGGAGTTCATCCCGTCAAAATGAAGTGCCGGACGATTCCCCATGGCACCCGAAACCCAAGTTGGCTGCGCACTGGTCAATTCCTGCAAGGCGTCATTACCTGCCCCGCTTTGGTCCCGCCACCTCCGAACGTAGACCTTCCCTCCATTGATCCGCACTTGGGACGGGTCGTTGGTCGCAACGCCATCAGCAGCCAACCAAACTTTCATGCCAGCCACCTGGGACAGATTCCCGGTTGGTACGCTGGGTTGCCGGTCCTTACCCGACGCGAAGATCGTGAGGAACTTGCCGGGCGCCAAGGTTGCCTGGTGCAAAACCCACTTGAACGGGGACTTCTTGCTTTCACTCAGTCCCCAGCCCTCCAGATTCACCTGGGCATCGCCGGCATTATAGAGCTCAAACCAATCCGGCCGGTCACCATCCTCGTCCGTCAAACCCGATTTATTGGACGAAACCACCTCATTGATGACAACGCTTGCTGCAGCCGCAACCTGTCCACACGCTGAAATCATTGCGACTGCCGCGAGGAGAACGGAGATACGGCGGCACACCAGGCCCGGCTTCTTAATATAGCCGGCGAGACAGGCGCCTGACCGTATCCAGCTTATTTGTTTACGCCGGAAAACAAAGCTTGGGACCATACCTGAAGGGGACCTTATGCCAATCGGTTTGCCGATGGCAAACAATTGCTAGATACTGCTGCCGCCCAGGACCGACGCAGGGATGGCCGCTGTTACGCAGACACCGAAGTCATGGAAGACCTGAGACTGCGGCGTGATTCGGTCCCTCCTGTTCGGATCAAACTTCGACGGCCGCGGGCTTCACCGCACGACACCCGTGAATCGGAAGGGGAAAATTTCCAGTTACCCCGGAAATCACGGCCGAAACCGTGAAAAGAAGAAAAATGGTGGTAGGAGAAGGATTCGAACCTTCGTAGAGCGTTAGCTCGACAGATTTACAGTCTGTTCCGATTGACCACTCCGGCATCCTACCACCGAACGGCCGATCAACGGCGGACGGAGATGAACGCAAACCCCGGGCCATCGCTCAAGCGCATTTTTCGAGAATCTTCACTTTCATGAAAACCTGAAGCGAATCCTTAACGCGCCGAAACCGGGGTCACGGGGGTGATCCGGATATTCCTGAATGCCACTGGGCCATGGTCGCCTTGGAGCATGAGGGGCCCTACAGGGCGTTCGTCCTCGAAATGGGCTGAGCGGGTCGGCCCGGTAACTTCCACGTTCTGCTGGACCATTACGCCGTTGTGAAGCACCCGGATAAAACGGGCGTTGGCGATCTTCTTGCCCTTGGCGTCAAACTGCGGCGCCTGAAAAATGATGTCGAACGATTGCCATTCACCGGGGGCTTTACTGGCGTTCACGAGCGGCGCATGCCCCTCGTATCCATGGTTATCCATCCACCGCTCGTAGATGCCCCCACAATCGGACGACTTCGAACGGCCTACGCCCCAACTATCGAAGATCTGGACTTCGTACCGGCCTTGGAGATAGACGCCGGAGTTCGATCCCTTTGGCACGTTGAACTCCACGTGAACGGTCGCGTCCCCGTGCTCAAACTCGCTCAACAGGTCGACACTCGCCCCGGTGGGATTGTTGACCATGACGTCCTTGCCCTCGGTAACCGCGAAGGCTTTGTCGTTCTGGGGATCCAGCGCGACACTTCCCACAGTGCGCCACACCCCTTGCGGCATGCGCCATCCGGCCAAGCCTCCCTGGACATTGCGCTGCCCCGTCGCCAGGTCTACCGGACGTGGAGGATGGACGGAGTGACAACCGCTCCCAAAAGCCAAAAGGAGCCCGGCTACCGATGAAGATGTAACGCGGGCTCCCATATGGATGGATGGCTTGGTAAGGTATTAGGACTTAACCGTCTCAACCGATACCGTGGCCGACCCCACCGACAACACCGGGCGTTGGCCCTTGTGCCACCAGAGCACCAGGGCGCTCGCAATGTAGATCGAGCTGTAGGTACCCGTGATAATACCGACCAGGAAGGTGAAGGCGAAGTCGTTGATTGCGCCGCCGCCAAAGATATACAGCGACAAGGTCGCAAGGAACACCGTGCCGGAGGTGATCAACGTACGGCTCAGGGTCTGGTTCAATGCCCGGTTCACCAGTTCGGTAAACGTTCCCGGAATCCCGAGTTTGAGATCTTCACGGATCCGGTCGAAGATCACGATCGTATCGTTGATCGAGAAGCCGATGATGGTCAGCAACGCTGCGACGAACGTCGCATTGAACTGGCGTCCTTCACTGAACAGCCCCGTCAGGCAGTAGCATCCGATCGTCATCAAGACGTCATGAACCACCGCTACCACGGCACCCACTGCGAAACTGAACTCATAGCGGAATGCGACGTAAATCAAGATGCCGAAGAGCGACAGCAGCGCTGCGACCTCCGCCGTCTGCTGGATCTCGGCGCCGATCGTTGCACCCACGGAATCCAGGCGAACCCGGGTGAAACCGGCGTCCGGGAACTTGGACTTCAACAAGGCTTCCACCTTGGTGCCCGAATCCTTGGGGGTCACGATGCGCAGGCTCTTCTTCTGGGTGCTGAGATCCTTCTCATATTGGATCATGATGTCGCCCACCTTGGCTCCGGCGACTTCAGTGCGCAGCTTGTCCACGTCGATCTCCCGTGTGAAATTCATGGTAAGGTCATCGCCACCGGCAAATTCCACGCCCAGCATGTGGCTGCCGCGGACAAAGATGCCGTAGCCCAAACCCAGGACGATGATGGCCCAAGAGACGATGAACGCCGTCTTGGCCAGCTTCATGAAATCGAGATTCGTGGTCCGAATCAGGTGCAACATCTTGACGCCACCCGAGAGCAACGTGGTCTTGTTGAGCAGGAAATCGAACACCAGGCGGGTGATCACCAACGCGGTGAACAAGCTCGCTGCCACACCGATAGTCAGTGACACGCCGAAGCCCTTCACCGTACCGGTGCCCAAGACAATCAGCAGCACGGACGAAATCAGCGTAGTCACATGGGAATCGAAAATCGTTCCAAAGGCGCGGTTATAACCGGCACTCAACGCCCCACGAATCGACTTGCCTGCGTTCTGCTCTTCACGGATACGCTCGAAAATCAGCACGTTGGCATCCACCGCCATACCCACGGTCAACACGATACCCGCAATGCCGGGTAGCGTGAAAGTGACGTCCAACGAGCACATCACGCCGAGGAGTATGATCACGTTGACCAGCAAGGCCACGTTCGCCACCGCGCCAGCGAGGAGGTAATAGACCATCATGAAACCAGCCACCGCGATCACGCCAATCACGGCTGCCTTGATGCCGCTGCGAATCGAATCCTCACCCAACGACGGATCCACACCACGTTGTTCGATGATATGCAATGGCGTCTTGAGTGGGTTCTGCAAGGCTGAGGCAAGGCCAATGGCTTCCTTTTCGTCGAAGCTACCGGTGATAGAACCGCTGCCTGTGGGAATCGGTCCGTTAATCGTAGGTGCCGAAACAACTTCACCATCCAGGATGATCGCCAGACGCCGTCCAACGTTTTCCGCCGTGACCTGACCGAAGATCTTGCCGCCTTCGGAATCCATACCAAAGGTAATCTCGGGAGCCCCGGTCACAGTATCATGAACCACGCCCGCGCGGGTGATGTGTTCACCGGTCAGCCCGCGTTCTGCTTCTGTCTTAACGACGATGGGAGCGCGGTGTTCGGAACCGTCCTTGGCCTTGAACGGCTCGTACTTCAATTCATAGCCTGGAGGAACTACAAAGGACTGGCTCTCGCCCATTTCCAAGGGTTTGGTCAGAGTAGCAGTATCGGGATGCACCAAGCGGAACTCCAGAAAGGCCGCCTTGGAAATATCCTCAATGGCCTGGTCCTTGTCGGCCTCGGAAAGCCCGGGCAACTGTACCATGATGCGGCGGTTGCCTACCGGTTGGATCAACGGTTCAGCCACGCCTAGGGAATCGACACGTTTCCGCAATACCTCGACCGCCTGTGTCGCCAGATAGTCGTCATTCAAGCTGCTGGTTTTGCTATCCAGCTTGTTGGTGTCCATTTCCAGTAAAAACGAGGTTCCACCTTGCAAGTCCAAGCCCAGCTTGAACCGGCCCGCAGCACGGCGTTGAACCTTGTTCAGGATCGCCCGAGTATAGCGGGACTCGGATTTTACGTTGACGTAGTTGGTGGGGAAGTAACGGCGAATATCCGTAGTTCCTATGGCTTCCACCAAGTTGGAGTAACTGTAGCCAGGCCGGGCCGTTTCCAAAGCGGTAGCCTTCGTTAAAATATTGGCGAAGTTCGTGTCGACCGAGCTCGGAACCGCTTCCTGCCGAAACTGGGTAACCAGATCCTTCGACTTGAACGGCAAGATTTGGCTGACTGACCATGCCAGTACAAACAGGATGATCAGGAGCTTGTAGAAATGTCCTCGATTCATGGAATGGAGATGGGAAAAGGGGCTTAGGACGCGCGCTCGGTAACCTCGGTGATGGAAGCCTTGGTGACTTCAATCTTCGAATCGCCACAACGCAGACTTACGGCGTTATCTTTCACACTGATCACTACACCAATCAGCCCGGCAGAGGTTACGACGCGATCATTGGGCTTGAGGGTTTTCAGTACCTCCGCCTGTTCCTTCGCCTTTTTCTGCTGTGGCCGGATTAGCAACAACCAGAAGAGTGCGACCATACCGATCATCATGGCGGCCTGGGTCAACATGGCGGCCTTGGGGTCCTGCTGGGTCGCAGCTTGTGCCGTGAGACACAACCTAGTTGCTATGAAATGCAATGACATGTGTTGCAAGTAGAACGGGCAGAGTATTCGTGGGGTGGGCTTTTGCAAGCGCGAGCTTGCGCAAAGGGACGGCTTTTGGGCGTTTTACCCGCCAGCCGTCCCTCTGAAAGCGCGCTTAGTCTTCGCTGAAAAGGTATTCGAGATCGTCCTTCGTCAGGTTGCTGGCGAAGCCTTCCTCGCCCAGGACGTCCTGAATCGTTTGCGACTTCTTTTGCTGCAGTTCCCAGATCTTTTCCTCAACGGTTCCGGGAGCGATCAAGCGGTAGGCATTCACTGTCCGCGTCTGGCCAATGCGGTGCGACCGGTCGATGGCTTGCGCTTCGACAGCGGGGTTCCACCACGGATCGTACAACACCACGTAACTGGCCGTGGTGAGGTTCAGCCCGGTACCGGCGGCGCGTAGCGAGAGGAGGAACACGCTGGGTTCGTTATCTTGCTGGAAGGCATTGACGACCTCCATACGGCCCTTGGTTTCGCCCGTCAGGATGTAGCTCTTCAGGTTCCGCTCTTTGCAGGTCGCTTCGAGCAGCTTGAGCATTTCGACAAACTGCGAGAACACGAGCACTTTATGCCCGGCAGCCAGGATGGGTTCCAGCAGTTCGAACAAGGTGTCGGTCTTGCCGGAAGCGGCCTCATTGCTGACCAGTTTCGGGTGACAGCAAATCTGGCGCAGCCGGGTGAGTGCCGCGAGAACGTGCATCTTCGATTTCGCCACGCCTTTTTCCTGCAGCGCCTTCATGACCTGATCACGGCTGCGACGCAATTCGGCGAGGTACAGCTTGCGCTGCTCTTCCGTGAGTTCGCAGTCGCGGCGTTCCTCGATGCGTTCGGGCAGATCCTGGGCCACCTGCTTCTTCAGACGGCGCAACATGATCGGTCGCAATCGGGCGCTCAAACGTCGCCGCTTGGTCGAACCGTCCCATTCCGGCCCTTCGGACTTCGACTCGTAGTTCTCGTTGAAGTGAAGTTGATTGCCCAGGTAACCCGGTTGACAAAAATCCACGATGGACCACAGGTCCAACAAACGATTTTCCAACGGCGTCCCCGTCAAGGCCAGCCGGTGTTCGGCTTCGATCTCCTTGACGGCGACCGTCACTTGGGCGGTGGGATTCTTGATGAATTGGGCCTCGTCGAGCACCAAGGCCCGGAATTGAAATTTGTTCAACTCGTCCAAGTCACGCCGCAAAATCGCGTAGTTGGTGACGACTATGTCGTTTTCCGGAATCTGCTTCCGCAAATTATGACGCTGCTGACCGGATTGCAGGACCAGCACCTTCAGATGCGGCACGAATTTCTCCGCCTCGCGCCGCCAATTGTGCAGCACTGATGCGGGGCACAACACCAGCGTGGGCCTGCGGTCTTTCTTGGGGGTCGTCTCGTGCAGCCACGTCAACCAAGCCAAAGTCTGGAGCGTTTTGCCTAGCCCCATGTCGTCGGCCAGGATGCCGCCGAAGCGCAAGCGCGACAGATTACATAGGTAATTGAAACCCTCTTTCTGGTAGGGTCGCAAATCCGCCTGGATGGTCGTGGGCAACGGTGTCTCCGGTATACCCTTGAAGTTGGCAAGTTTCTCGCGCAACTCAGCGACCGCCTTGTTGGTGCCAAGACCGTTGATGGTACCGTCGTCGAGCTGGGTGGCGTGGATGAGAGACGTCTTCTGGGCGTCCGGGCTCAACCCTTCCAATCCCAGACTAGCCGCCGTTTCGTGGGCGCGCCGATTCGCATCGACATCGATCTCGACCCAGCCGCCATCGGGGAGTTTGACGAAGCGCGTGTTCGCGGCGGCCAGTCGCTGCAAGTCGGCCTGGCTCAACTTCATGCCTTCCGCCTCCCACTCCGCACTGACACTTAGCCAATCGATGCCCGAACCACGCAGGACGAGCTTCGTCTTGACGACGCGTCGATTGAGAAACAGTCGCTGGAATTGTGGATTGCCGAGGAAATCCGAGTCCGCCGGACGATCCTGCCAGGCGAAAGCCAACTGCGAGAGGCTAACCTCATTGGCATCCAAAACCCACAGACCGGGCTCCGGGGTGAACCAATCGGCCCGCTGGAGCCAATGCACTGCCGGTTGTAAACGGGGATCATCAAGGATCTCGGGGCGACCATCCGTATTGCGGACCTCCACCACCCGAGCCCACTCGTGACCGTTCCACTGCCACTCGGATCCATCCTTCTCGCTGATCGCCAGCAAGCGCACCCGGACGACTTCGTCCGCGAGTTCAAAGATAAACTGGGGCTTCGCGGTATGGGTGACGCACAGGTCATTCCAATTGGCATTGGGCTGTTCCTTCGCCTGCGTCTTGCGCAACTGGGTGAGCAAACGCTGCGAAAGCTTCCGTACCGGCACGATGGGACGTTGCGCCCAGGAACCCAACAGGGAAGCCGGTGGCGAATTGCGCACCACCACAAACTCATTTTCCACGAGCACCAACGGCGGTTCGCTGCGAAAAAAGCGCGCTTCGGGCAACGGCGTATCATCGCCACCTTGAACATGCAGGACGTGGGTGAAACTCATTTCACCGTCGATGGGTTCCAGGCGGGGCTTCAACTCTGCAATACGCCCGTTGAAAATGATATTGGTGGCCGTTCCAAGCAGTTCCAAACGCTGTCCATGGGCCCACTTGGCCAGCCAGATCAGCAGATCGCTTCCTTCCAACAGGACGGGTTCACCTTCCTTGGCTTTGTCGGCCCAATTGGCGTGGAGCCAATCGATCACGGCCCAGTCTTCGGCCGGAAACAGCTCCGCCTCGTGGGCGGCACGGGTGCGCAAATCGCAAAGATCGGACAGGAATCGTTCCTTTTCACCCGAACGCGACCGGAAAAGGAAGAACCGCACCACCAGCCGCCATTGGTTCAGCTCGGCGGATACGCGCAGGGGCTCGCAGACAATACGCAGGGCCGCCCGCGGAGAATCGAGGTGGGAGTGGTTGGGCGGGAAGAGCCAGTTCTCCAGCTCCTGAACGAAGGTCGTCTCCTTCTCGGATTGTTCCACTTCAGCAAACCGCTCGAAGTTGGCGTATTGGATGAGCTCCGTGGGCAACGAACGATTGGCCCGCAGGAACAACATCGCAACTTCTTCCAGGCGTTGACGCCCTTGCGCCACCTGAATGCGGGGCCACCATTCGGACTGGCCAAAGTCCTTCCGGGTCAGGGCCAGTTTTTCCAAATAGTCGTCCAATAGCAGATAGGCCCGCTGGGGATCCGCACACGTCGAGAAAATCCTGAGGATGTTCTCCCGCTCGGCCACCTTCTCCCGCGAATCGGCCAATTCACGACGCAGGTCCGCGAACGAACCATAGGTCGTGTTGAGCACTTTGTGGTGGGCATCGTATTTCGTCTGAGCCACCGGGCGGGGCGCCGCCAACGTTTTTCGAACTCCTCTCGGCATGTGAATATTTTACGTAACAGTACGTCCCCTATGTTGTCCCCAAAGGAGCCCTTCGGGGTCAACAGTAATTGTCGCTCGACGGCAAAACTACCCCGTCCCCAGATGCCGTTTTCCCTTGACGCGCCACTCAAAAGCGCTTCGCACCCGGCCTTCTCCAACGCCAACCCCTGGCTGCCGGTCGATTTATAACAATCACCTGATCAATGAGTTACAAGATGTCACTTCGGCAAAATTCGCTTTTACATTTCACGCAGCAAGCCCTTAAGCCAGCATGGACGCCACCGTGAGTTCACTGATGTAATTCTCCAGAAAAAGGAAACTTTGCGATTTTCACCCAGCACCGATCAACGACCTCCATCACCCGCCATCATGCCTCCATTTAAGCCCTTGGCAGTGACACTTTTTGTCACCACTTTCGCGCTCACGGTCCACGCCACCCCCATGTCCCTGCCCCGCAGCACTCCCGAATCCCAGGGAGTGTCCTCCAGCGTATTGCTCTCTGCAGTGGAGGCTTTGGACGCCATTGACGCGATGAACAGCTTCATGCTTGTTCGCCATGGCAAGGTCGTGGCCGAAGGTTGGTGGAGCCCGTATGGACCCGAAAACCGGCACGAACTGTATTCGCTGAGCAAGAGCTTCACCTCCACCGCCGTGGGTATGGCGATCGCCGAGGGTAAGGTGAGCGTCGATGACGAGGTGCTGAAGTTCTTCCCTGAAGACGCCCCGGCAAGCCCCAGTGCCAATCTCAAGGCCATGCGGATTCGTGACCTGTTGAGCATGTCCACCGGGCACCAAGACGAACCGTCGTCAGCGTCGACCAATGTTTGCCCGAAAACGTTTTACGCCCAGCCAGTGCCCCACAAGCCGGGCACGCACTTCAAGTACAACACGGCAGCAACCTTCATGCTCTCCGCGATCGTACAAAAACAAACCGGCCAAACCGTCCTCGATTACCTCCAACCCCGACTCTTCCATCCCTTGGGAATCGATCACCCGACTTGGGACACCAATTTCCAAGGCGTTTCGCTCGGCGGATACGGCCTGAAAGTGCGCACGGAAGACATCGCCAAATTTGGCCAGCTCTATCTGCAACAAGGGAAATGGGAAGAGCGTCAGTTGGTGCCCGCGAGCTGGGTAGCCAGCGCCACCAGCAAGCAGACCTCGAACGGCAGCAGCCCCACCAGTGACTGGGACCAAGGCTACGGCTACCAATTCTGGCGTTGTCGCCATGGTGCCTATCGCGGCGACGGCGCTTTTGGCCAATACTGTCTCGTATTGCCCGAGCAGGACGCCGTGATCGCCATCACCAGCGGCGTCAAAGACATGCAAGCGGTCCTCAATATTATCTGGGACAAGCTGCTCCCCGCCTTCCAATATCACCGGCCCTCGCCCGATTCGGCCAGCCAAGCCAAGCTTACCGCCAAGCTAACGCATCTCAGTGTTCGAACGGCCGAAGGCGCCGCCGGTTCTTCGATTGAAGCCTCCATCATCGGAAAACGGTTTAAGTTCACCGAGAACGACCAGAAAATAGAATGGCTTCAGATAACCCAGACCCAAGGCGGCCATTGGACCCTCGCCACGAAGGCCAACGGCGTCGAAAGCACTGTCGATTGCCAATTTGGCTCGTGGACAAAAGGCAACGCTCCATTCGCGACGTATACCCATGCACCCCTCGCAGCCAGTGCGGCATGGGCGTCAAATGACACCCTGATCGTCAAAACCTGCGCCTTCGAAACGCCCTTCTATTCCATCCTCAAGCTGCATTTCGACGGCAACCAAGTCACCCGAGAATGGGAGACGAACGTGGGCTTCGGACGCACCAAGCCGGGACCTTTGATCGGCCAGGCTCAGTAGCTGTTCTTCAGGGTGCGCCTGCCCGGCTATTGGGTCGTTTAGTTGGCAGGCACCTCCCTTCGCTGGCCAAAAACCAGTTGCACCAGGTTTCGCGCAGCCTTCTGAGTGTCAGTTGGAATAGATTCCGGTAGAACGCGTTGCGCGAGGCGGACCGCTTCGTCGGCGCGCGTGATGCCCAGCAGGCGCTCAGCGGCCAATGCTTCGGATCGCACGGCCAGGAGAAAAGTTCGTTGGCGTCTCATGCTCGGGAGGGTAGCTGGCGAGGATATCGGCTTTGCGGTACAATTGCTTGGACCATCGGTAGAATTGCCGGGCCATTTCCCGGCACTCACCTTCGGTCATCCCACCTGCAACCTTCTGTAACTCGGGTTCCAATTCGATCGTCACCATGGCTCGAATCTACCGTCGTGGGTTGGACATCTGGCGTCCTTGGCTTTCAGTCCTGCCGCCCGAGCGAACTTTTCTTTGGCTTTCAGCGTAACAAAAGGACGGGCTCCGGTGTCAAAACCGGTGTAGACCGTCACTATGAACCGGAAATCATGGCTTCTCCTCTCAGCTCTCGGGGCTCTCGCGATCTTCTATGCCATTTTCTTTACTGACTGGTTTGATCCGACCCCCATCCAGATTTCCTATCAAGTCCGCCCCACCATTGCGCCTCCGCGTTTCAGGCGCCCCATGAAGCCGCTTAACCCGGCCAACCAAGCTGGCGCAACGAACCACCAGCCCCAGCCCTTGCCCAAGCCGGAAGCCCCGTTGGTAGATCCCGCCCCGGGTGGCGTAGCCTATGTGACGTTCAGCCTGGACGACTTTTATCAGGTGGACTTCCTTAGAGTCTGGGAAATCACGTCGACCAACAGCGAGCCGCGTATGATTTGGTCCCTGAAAGGCAAGAGTTCCCGCCCCCTGAATTCGCTCCTCTACGGGCGCGTGCCCGACGGCCTGGTTCCGCAGATCGCCCCGGACGCCGAAACCCTCAAGCCCAATACATCCTACAAATTGGAGATCCGCGCCGGCCGGCACCACGGCGACGTCCTATTCAACACCGCCGCCATCCCGACGCCGGAGGGTAGCTAGACAATCATTGCGGACGGCCCTTCATATCGTGGAGGGAAAACAGTGAATTGGCCGGCTCCTCCCAGTTGTCTTGGCACACTTGAAATGTCCGCCAAAGCCCGGGAGGGTGAGGCTCCCGGCGAGCCCTAACCTCGGCAGGAGGCTTCGTTTAGATCAAGGTGTGGTCCAATCGAAGAGCGGACCGCAGTTCCGCCGGCTCCCCGTCCCAAAGGGGCGACGCAAGCATAGCCGGTGGCATAGCGAGTTTCCGTGCATCTCCTCCGAAACGACCTCACTGAAAATCGCGAACGCAGGCGGCATTGGCCAACCTTCACGCCAAAACGCGGGCATCATATAGGTATTTCGGCGCCTTCCTCTTTTCCTCCGCGGCTCCGCGCCTCCGTGTGAGGAAATTCTCCCGAGAAAGGGCTCACGCAGAGACGCGGAGACGCGGAGGGGCAAGAAGCCCAAAAGCACCGGCACTATTTCTTGAGAAACTGCTCCATTCTCGTTGGAATCTGCACCCTGTGATTACGCTCGGGAGACTCGCTCCGCTCTGGACGAAAACTGTTTTAACTATACCTCCAGACGACCCATCAGCGGCGGGCCGCCGCTGCTGCTTTGCTGGCAACTCGGCATCTTCCTATTTCTTCGGGCGTCCACGGTATTTTTCGTAGAGGCGGCTCTGGCGATTTTCGAGGCTGACTTCCTCTCCGGCGATCCACATCCGGGTCACGTGCGCGCGCAAATCGAGAATATCACCGTCAGCCACGAAGAGGCTCGCATCCTTGCCGATCTCAATGGTTCCCAAGCGATCCCCTACCCCGAGCAATTGCGCCGGGTACATCGTCAAACCGCGCAAGGCTTCCTCCGGCGAGAGGCCAAAGGCAACGGCCTGGGCGGCGTCATACGGCGTATTCCGTATATTGGAGGCTCCCATATGGTCGGGACCTTCGGAGAACGAAACCTTCACCCCGGCCGCCGAGAGTATTCCCGGCGCGGCATAGTGAACATCGTATGGGTCAGTGTCCCGACCTGGTTGATCAAAGACCGCGTCATAGGCCACATCGATGCGATTGGTCGCCAGCGTGGAAGCAAGCCGCCAAGCGTCACGGCCTCCAATGAGGCTCGCCCGATATTTCCGGCGCAAGCTCCACTCCACCGCCGACTTGATCTGCCGATATTCCTCGGCATGCAGGAAGATAGGAACCTCGCGCTTGAGCACCGGCAGCATGGCTTCCCACGCAGGAATCACTTTGAACCCGTTGGACGCGCCCGAACCGGTTTTTGCCTTGGCATACGCCTCCGCCTCGGTGAAGAAATCGTCGATCTCTTTGATCCGTTTCTCGCGTTCCTTGACCTGGTCTTCAATCGACTTCCAACGATCCTTGTTGGCTGCCTTGTCCTTCGGGGTGGTGTCCAGGTTGAAAGAAGGCCAGTTCAGATGCAGGGCAGCCACCCGCTTGACCGCCAGGTCCTCAATGGTCCATCCCGCCAATTGGATCACACCCGAAAAGCCGCTGACAATGCCACCCCGGGGTATCGCCTCGACATGGGTATAGCCGTTGGCACGGGTGACGGGTATATGTTCCGAATCCGGGTTCACCGCCATCCAGGTATAAACATCGGGCGTATATTCACCGGCTTCACTGACGTCGTGGGTCGCCCGCACGGAATCGATTTCGACCAATCCCAGGACGGTGGTGGGTGAAATCAATCCGGGATAAAGGTGCTGTCCCTTGAGATCAACGGTCTTGTCCGCCGGTTCGGTCAATCGAACGCCGATCGCCGCGATCTTGCCATCCCGGATCAATAGCGAACCGTTGGCCAGGTTGGGTCCCGACACCGTGTGAATCGTCGCCCCGGTAAGCAGCACCGAGCCGGCCCATGCCGAAGCCATGCTGAGCCCGCAGGCAATCACCGCCACCACGGAACGCCACGTTTTGAAAGTCATAGATTTCCTCGATTGTTGGAAGGTCATGGAATTAGAGGTTCTCCTTCGGCAGGTCGAAGTCTTCGCAATCGTGCACTCCATGGACACCCATCATTTCCAGGGCTCGTTCAAAAAACTTTTCCCTCGACTTGTCACTCGCAGTCGCATCGCCGCCTTCGCCCGCAAGTTTTTTGGCCTTGGCTACCAGGCTGGTGCGTTCATCCGTCAAGGCCTTGGCGCGGGCCACCTCCAGCGTTCGATCGAAATACTTT
>DATJII010000217.1:0-12652 GCA_035493435.1 Candidatus Limnocylindria bacterium
AGGAACTGCGGACCAAGGGGCCGCTCGCCACGTGGACGAAACCCATCTTTTCCGCTTGGGCACGGTATTGGGCGAACTTGTCCGGATGGATAAACTCCACCACCGGCAGATGTTTCAAGGTCGGTTGGAGGTACTGCCCGAGGGTGAGGATGTCACAGCGCGAGTTCCGCAAGTCCGCCATCGCCTCGCCAATCTCTTCCGGCGTCTCTCCTAGCCCCAGCATCATGCCCGACTTGGTGTAAACCCGGTCACCCAGCCGGTCCTTCACTTTCTTGAGCACCGTAAGGGACCGGTCGTACGTCGCCCGATGACGCACGCTGGGTGTCAAACGGCGAACGGTTTCCAGGTTGTGGTTGAAGACCGCCGGCAAGGCCGTCAAGACCGAGTCGATTGCGGAATCCTTGTCCAAAAAGTCCGGGACGAGGACTTCGATGACTGTTTCGGGATTCATGGCCCGCACAGCCTCAATCGTCTGTCGAAAATGCTCCGCCCCCCCATCGGCGAGATCGTCACGAGCAACGGCAGTGATGACCACATGGCGCAATCCCATGCGCCGGGTCGCCTCGGCAACTCGTTGAGGTTCATCGGCCTCCAAAGCAAAGGGCTTGGCAGTGGATACCGCGCAAAAACCGCAAGCCCGGGTGCAGCGATCACCCGCGATCATGAAGGTCGCAGTCCCCTTGCTCCAGCACTCCCAGTGATTAGGGCACTTCGCGCTCTCGCAAACCGTGTGCAACTGGAGGTCTTCCAGCAGCGAGCGTGTCTTGGTAAAGGATTGGCTGGTAGGCAATTGGACCTTCAGCCATTCCGGTAGGCGCGGACGCGTCAGCCGGATCTCGGACACAACTCCGGATTGGGCACCGGAAGCGGACGAACAGGAACTCATCGTTGAAAGCTAACTTCCTAGGCCTGTCACGCTTTGGCAAATGACAAAACGCAGTCGTCACCGGAACTTTTTGTCTCACGCTTGTTGAACTGATGGTTTTCCTGAAAGCTCCAACGCCAATGTCTCCGTCTCCCCCGGCAGACTCCGATGAGGAGTTGATGCACCGTGCCAAACGCGGTGACCGGGAGGCTTTTGGTGAACTGGTTGAGCGCTGGAAGCAACCAGTCCAGAATTTTGTCTTCCGCACTCTCCCCGACCCCGACGAAGCACAGGACCTGGCCCAAGCGGTGTTCGTGCAACTCTGGAAAAGCGTGCAGCGGTACGAACGTTCCGCCCGTTTTTCCACCTTCCTTTTCACGATCGCCCGGAATCTTTGCCTCAATGAAATACGGCGTCGGGCCCGGCATCCTGCTACGTCCCTCGATGAGACCCGCACGGACGAGGAATCGTCACTGGCACAATCGATTCCCGATACCGCCACGCTGGGAGCAGATCAAACCCTGCAACGAACCGAGCTTTTTGAAAAAGTTGAGAGTGCGGTGGCCGATCTGCCAGAAAAACAACGGACCGCCTTGGTTCTCTGCCGCGAAGGTGAGTTGAGTTACGAAGAAATCGGGGCCATCCTGGGGACCTCCCTGCAAGCCACCAAGTCGCTGATTCATCGTGCCCGGGAAACCCTGAAGGCGCGGCTCAAACCGTATCTGGACACCGGAGCTTGGGGTGATTAATCGACGCAACTTTCCTGTACAGGTGGTGATCAACTCTCTGGTGAACCTATGGAACCGCCGCTGAATACAGACTGGCTGGAGGAAGTGGAACGCCGTCAGCTATCCACGAAGGAATTGGAGTCGCTCCGATCCCAGCTACGCCATCGCCCCGCTGAACTGCGGCGACTGGAAGAGGAAATGGCGCTGAACAAGGCGTTGGCCAGCCAGCGCAGCCCGGTGGTGGCGTCCAATTTTACCGCCTTGGTCATGGCGGAAATTGACCGGACACCCACTCCTTCCCGCGCTTGGTTCCAATTGCGGATGCTTTCGTTGCGCTGGAGCCCGGTGGCCATCACGGCGAGCGTCCTGCTGGTCGCCGGCGTAGGGTGGAATCAGGTGCGGGTCCAGCAACGCGACAAAGTGGCCCACACGGCCGCGACTATCTATATGTCCGCCAACGTGCCGGGCATGGAAACCCTGCGCGATTTCGACGCCATCCAAGCGCTTGATACGACTGCCACCACGCCCGACGACGTCGCCTTGATCGGCGCCCTGCGGCAAATCGAACAATGAAGTGGAGCACTTTCAGCGCCCTCAGCCTGACTCTCGCCGTGCTGGCGACCGAGTCAGCCCAAAGCACTCCTCCCCCTGCCCCACCCGTTCCGTCGTCCCAGTTGACTCCTCCGCTGCCCAAGCTTTCGTCTCCCATTGAGCGATTCCGGCGCTTGCTCGCCGCTAGCCCGGAAGAACGTGCCAAGATGTTGGCCAAGTCGAATCCGACGGCTCGTTCTCTCATCCTGGCCAAGATCTCAGAGTTCGAAAAACTGCCTGCCAACGATCGTGAACTCCGTTTGCGAGTGGCACAACTGCAAGACGCGTTGGTACCGCTCTTCGAGGCCAAGCCCGAGGAACGGGCTCAATTGTTGGACCAGGCCGCGGATGAAGATCGTCCGTTACTGGAAGAGCGCTTGGTTGCCTGGAACAAGCTCACGGCCATAGACCAGGGCGAGATTCTCGATACGAATCACCGTTTCGCCTGGTTTGTCCGGCTGCCGGCCAACGATACCAGCCAATGGTCTAAAGTCGTGGCGCAAGCCTCGCCGTCGACGCGGCTGACGGTCCAAAAACAATTGGATAACTGGACCGCACTTACCCTGGAAGACAGGTTACGGCGCACGACGAACTATCAAAGATTCTTCGACCTCTCACGCGACGAGAGTGTCACCGTGCTGCACTCCCTTTCGCCGACGGAAAAACGGCAGATGCAAAAGGCGTTGGCAGACTATGCCACCCTTTCCCCCGCCGACCGGGCGCGCTGCCTGCGTGGATATAGGAAATTTGTCGGGCTGTCCGCGACGGAACAGGACCAGTTCCTGAAAAATGCCACCGCCTGGCAGGCCATGACGCCCGCCGAACGCCTGGTCTGGCGTCGAATGGTCGAAGTGGCGCGGGAGAAACCGCCCATGCCGGGACTGGTGGAACCGGGAGTCGCCGGTTCTAAATAATTAGAAACCGGCCGGTCAATGGCCCGTCGTCCGCTTTTTCTTGGGCGCCTGCTTGACCGGCGGCGCAGGCGGACTCACGACCCGGAAAGGAACCTCAACGGTGCGGCTGACCTGCCCGTCGGGCATCGTGGCCGCAACCCGAATTCCATAAGAGCCGACGGGAAAGCCCTGGAGACGAAAACTATAGCGCCCGGAAACATCGACGACGCTTTCGCTCAATACTTTTTCCGTCGTGGTCACGGTGCGATAAGTCAACGTGACGCGTGAACCCGGCTCGGCTCGGCCCAAGACTTCCCCGAGCTGATCGGCCCGCAGCACCGCAGCAGGCTGCGGCTGATCGATCACCGTCTCGAAACGGGGAACACGCGGCCGGGAAGCCTCGAGCCCAAGGGGCGGACTGCTCGGCTGGAGCACCGCCAAGGATACCAATACCGCCACCAACGCAGGCAACAGCAGGAGGTGCCAGGTATCGTACCCGGGTTTCCAGTATTTCGGTTTGAGGCTATCGGCCAGCATGCGGTTTTCGGAAATCAAGCGGCACTCGCTTCGGCTAGCAACCGAGCTTGGTCGATCCACACCGAGTAGTCGACCGGACGGGCTGAAACGGACGGACAGATTCGCGCGAGAAGTTCAGGGGATGATTGAGCCAGGGTGGCAAAGGTACAGATGCCAGCGTCCGCCAGCTTGCGCTGAAAGGCCTCCGTGAGATCGTCGATCATGGTCAGGTCGTCCGGCGCCTCGCCGCTCCACTTGCGCCCCAGCGATTCCGTTTCTTCGGCACGCTTCAAAGCCTCGGCTTTCACGGCGGAAAAATCGAAAGCCGCCCGGGCTTCATGGTTCAACTCCAGCACTTCTGAAAGCCGTTCGTCGGTGAGTTGTGACAGTTGCCAATAGCTGCCGATGCCAGCCGAAAATAACTGAGTTTCAAAAGCCGCGCCGATACCCCGCACTTCACCTAATCTCTGGGGGCATTCGGCGGAATACTCCAGGATTTGCCCGTTGGCGGCTGGATCGACCGGAAACGGGAGTTCCAACGATTCGGCCTCCGTGACTGTCGGCGCTTCCGGCACCGCCACCTTAACGTCAGTCGCTGGGCTTGCGGATACCAACGCCGCTGCCTCTTTTGCCGCCGCTTCGGCCAATTGCGACTTGAGCCCCGCCAACTCCGCTGCCAATTCATTGCGCTCACGAGTGACGGCATCCAAATCCCGCATCACCGTTTCCACGTTCACCGTCGGACGAGGCGGCGTGGCCGCATTGCGGGCGGCGGCGCGCGCTTGGGAAAACTCTCGACGAACCGCCCCCAACTCCAGTTCCAGCAAGGCATGGGAAGCGGAAACCGCCTGTAATTCCGCCTCGACCGCGGCGCGATTCGCTTGGGCCGCCTCGATTTGGGCGGTGTGTTCTTTGATTTGCAGTTGTGCTTGGGCCAATTCTTCCCGACCAGAGGTATCGCGCGCTGGGTCCACGAGCTTGGGCAACTCAGCAAGCTGGACTTCTTTGGCCGCCAGTTCCGCTTCCAAACGGGTCTTTTCAGTTTCAGCCTGTTCGCGGGCGGTAATGGCGGCCAGGACTTGAGTTTCCAAACGGCTCACTTCCTGGGCGAGGCGGATTGCTTCTTTTCCAGCATGTTCATTCGCGGACACCTGCTCCGCCACTTCACGCCTGACGTCTGCCATCTCCGCTTCACGCTGCCGCAATAAAGCTTCGGTCTCCTTGCGAGCCACGTCGGCCGCCTGCACCAGTGGTCCCAATTGGCCGACTTCTTGTGCGAGACGGGAATTCTCTTTGGCCGCATCGTCAAAGGCGGTTTGGTACTCAACTACTTTGCGTTCGGCGTCGGCCAGTTCAGCTTCCCGCCGCTTGACCATGGCTTCGGACTGCTTTCGCGCGGCATCCGCCGCCAGAATTTGGGGACCGAGGCGACCGATTTCCTGGGTGAGACGAGTGTTTTCCTTCGCCGCACCTTCGAACGCCGACTGGTATTCCGCCACTTTGCGTTCGATATCTGTTAGTTCGGCCTCGCGTCGTTTGAGCAGAGCCTCAGATTGCGTCCTCGCCCGAGCCGACACCTCCGTCTTGGCAACCTCTGCCGTCAATCGCGCCCGACTGGCCTGCAATTCAGCGACCAATTTTTCCGACTCGATTTTGAGGTCCTTGGTTTGCGCCGAAAGGTCGGCACACCGTTCATCGGCGCTGGCCAGTGCTTGAGAGACCACTTCACAAGCCTTTTCCAATTCTCCCCCTTTGGCTCGCGCCTCAACCAGTTCAGCATCCCGGTTCCGCAGCGATGAAACAAGCGACTCCCGGGCGCTATCGGCTGCCCCCAATGATTTCTCCAAGGCTTCAACGCGGGCCAGCGTGGCGGCCAGATCCGCACCTTGGGCTTCCAGGTTCGACTGGGCGGCGGCTTGGGCGGCTTGTTCAGTGGCCAATTGCGCTGTGACGATCGCCAACTCGCCGCGCCCGGCGGCGACGGTGGATTTTTCGCGCTCGAATTCGTCCTCAAAAAACTGGGCCATGCGCGAAGCCTTCGCGAGCGCCGCCGATTCCGCTTCAAGCCGGAGATTGAGTCCTTCTTCGATCCGGGACTTCTGTTCCAGTTCGGCTTCTACCAGCCGAAGTTCCGTTTTGAGGCGGTCGACTTCGTGACGGGACAAGGCAATCTGGGTTTCCGCTCCCTGGCGTGATTTCTGGGTGGCTTCCAGCTCGATTTCGCGATTTTTCAGGCGTTCTCCCGCCCGGGCCAACTCGAAGCGCAAGTCCGCCACTTCGCGTTCACGGCGTTGCAGCGCGGCTTCGGTATCGAAGAGGCGCCGCCGAAAAAAAAGCAATTCGAGCAGCCACTCCCCAAGGAATCCGGCTAGGAAGGCGGCAAATATCGCCAGCATGGGGTGATTGAGAACAACGGCAATCATGGCAACTGCCGCCAAGCCAGCGCGAACGGCGCTGGAACTGGCGGCGTTCCTGTAACATGCAATTCGTACCGCGCCTCTCGCAAGCTTGAATGCGCGGCGAACCACGTCAAACTAACGGCGTCATCTTGATGAACCCGCAGCTGCGCATCCTCCATCTAAGTTCCGACGAACGCGCTTCCCGCGAGCTTTCGGAACGCCTGCGGCATACCGGCTTGGAACTCGAGTGGAAGCGAGCCGATTCCGCCGATGGCGCCCGGGCCTGCCTTGCCGCTCCCTGGTGCGATGCAGTGCTGGTCGACGAACAGTGGCTGGGCTCCATTCCCTCCCTGTCCGAAGACCAACTGCGGATTCCCTTCATCGTCATTACCGCACATTCCACAGAATCGGCCGCCGTCCAGGCGATTAAATGCGGCGCGGCCGACTACCTGCCGGCCGATCAACCCACGCGCCTGGCAACGGCGATACAACACGAGATCTCGGAGTTGCGCCTCCGTCACGACAAGGACCGCGCCGAATCCGCCCTGCGCGAAATCCAGGAGCGCTTGCGCGAGTTGGTGGAAAACCTGGCGGAGGTTTTCTGGGTCGCCGATCCGCAAACCGGTTCGTTTCATTATATCAGTCCTTCCTTCAAGTCTGTTTGGGGACGGTCGGGCAGCGAAATTGTCCGCCATTCAAGCGGCATTATCGACACGGTCCACCCCGACGATCGCCACCTGGTGCTGGCTGCGCTCAAGCTTCAAGCACGCGGGGAAAAAACGAGCATCGAGTATCGCATCCTGCGGCCTGACGGTTCGGAGCGTTGGATTTGGGGTCGGAGTTTTCCGGTGTTCGACAAGCAGGGCCAGGTGCTGCGCACCAATGGCGTGGCCACGGATATAACGGAAAGCAAGAAGGCCCAGGCCGCGATCTTCGAAAATCAAGCCCGGCTCTCGGGACTGATTGCGTCCGCCATGGACGCCATCATCAGCGTGGATGAGCACATGAAAATCGTGCTCTTCAATGGGGCGGCGGAAGCGATGTTTGGCTGGAAAGCCAGCGAAGCCCACGGACGGGCTTTGGACGATCTCCTGCCAGTGGATTTCTCCTGGCAGCGCGAAGCCAGTTGGTTGTCGTTTGGCCAGACAGGGCTTATCAGCCGCATCATGGGACCGGTCGGTGAGATTGTCGGCAAACGGGCCAATGGGGAATCATTCCCGTTGGAAGCGTCCATTTCCCAAACGATTGCCGGCAGCCAGAAGTTGCTGACCTTGATCATCCGCGACGTCACCGAACGGCGCCAGGCGGAGGAAGCCCGACAGAAGCTGGAAGCCCAACTTAGGCGGGCTCAAAAACTGGAGGCCATCGGGACCTTGGCGGGCGGGATCGCACACGATTTTAATAATATCCTGGGAGCCATCCTCGGGCACATGGATCTCCTGGAGATGGATCTGCCGAAAAACCATCCCAGCCAGGAAAGCATAGCGGCGATCCAAAAGGCGGCACGGCGCGGTGCGGACCTGGTTAAGCAGATGCTCACCTTCAGCCGCGCACGGGAGCATCCGCGATTGCAGATCGATATCCGTACCGTGGTGAAAGAGGTCTTGAAGCTGGGCCGGTCCTCCTTGCCAGCCAGCATCCAAATCAATGCCGAACTGCACGAAAACCTGCCGAGCGTGACAGCCGATACCGCGCAAATCCAGCAGTTGGCGTTGAACCTGATCATGAACGCCGCCCAAGCTATTGAAGGCGCGAGCGGCAAAATTGAAGTCCAACTAACGTCGTTGGAGGTTGATCCCCACCTGGCTGCGAGCATCATTGATCTCCAGACCGGCCATTACGTGCGCCTCTCGGTGAAGGACTACGGCAAAGGCATGGATGCCGCCACGTTGGAGCATCTTTTCGAACCGTTTTTTACCACCAAGTCCTTTGGCGAAGGGAGCGGCTTCGGGCTCGCCGTCGTACATGGCATTATCCGCAATCACGGAGGCGCCATCCACGTGGTCAGTTCTCCAGGGCAAGGTACACGCTTCGATGTGTATCTACCCGCCAGCAGCCTGCCCGCCACATCGGAGCCCCGTCGCGTCAGTGATGTACCGCGCGGCAAGGGTGAACACATCCTGTTCGTGGATGATGAACCCGCCCTCACCGCCGTCAACCAGCGCCTGCTCACCGCCCTCGGCTACCGCGTCACGACCTTCAATCGGCCGGAGGACGCGCTGCAAGCGTTTGAGCGCGATCCCAAGGTGTTCAACGCGGTCATTGCCGATTTAACGATGCCAGGCATGAGCGGATTGGATCTGGCCCGCCGCCTCCTGGCGCTAAGCCCTCGCACCCCCATCCTTCTGGCCAGCGGCTACGCCAGCATGATCGACCCGGAGACCGTAAAACAAATCGGTCTGCGCGGCCTTTTGTCCAAGCCCGTCGCGGCCGATGAGGTTTCCAAGGCCCTGCGGGAAATCCTTGAACCCCTCCCCCCAAGCCCCCTGCCCTAACGTCAACCGTGCCAAATTGGGTGGGCAGTTTGTTTGCGGTACGGACGATTCGAGATAGATTCAAGCCACGAGAGTTGCGTGGTTTTCACTTTGCCCTAAAGTTCACGCGGCAGAGGCCGATACTCCCGATGGATGGCATGGTACATGCCTCCCAAACTCGCTCTCGTGCTCAGGACAAACAACATGGCCCGTATACTACTGGTTGACGACGACGACCACGTGCGCCGCCCCGTGCAGATGAATCTGACGCGGACTGGCCACCAAGTCGTAGAGGCACGAAACGGGCGCGAAGCGATGGATATCTATCGGCGCGAACAGTTCGACGTCGTCATTACCGATTTGATCATGCCGGAGCAGGAGGGTCTGGAGACCATCCAACAGCTCAAGAAGCATAATCCCGCCGTGCGGGTGATCGCGATTTCCGGAGGCGGGCGCCTGAGCGCCAACAATTACCTCCAGCTTGCCGAGCGCCTCGGTGCCCAACGCACTTTGGCCAAGCCGTTTACCACCGAAGAGTTGGTGAAAGCCATCGCCGACGTGATGGCGGCCTGAGTCTTTGGGCTAGCGACGGAATTGCGGGTGTCGCTCAAGAATCTCCCGGGTTTCCGGAGCCAAAGGCTTCTTCACATAGTGCGGCCCGTGCAGGGGTTCCGCGCTCGTGGAGCGATAGGCCCGTTGCAGCCATTCGGCACCCAAAATTCGGGGCACCAATTCTGGTCGGTTCGCCGCGATGGTTGTTTCTTCCTTCTCACCCGTCGCTTCGCCGCTGCCCACAAAAAATCCGGCCCGTAGCAACGTCGACCGCACCAGCGTGCTGCGCGAATAGGTCGCGAGACTGCAGGGACGATTCGGGTTCAGCCGCCGGAAAATCCCCTCAAAAACCGGCAACGTCCACATGACCGTATTGGTCGCGGGCGAATACGCATCGAAGAAAATAGCGTGCGGAGCCTCTAACGGAATTCCCGATTCCAATAGGGTCGGGAAATCACCTTCAACGACACGCCAATCGATCTGCAAAGCACCCCGGCGACGGGAAATCTGGCCGTCCTGCGCCAAGGCTGTCAGGTCCTCCTCCCAGCCCGCCAAATAACTGAGGCGATCAGGCCGTTTCACCGCGAACCGCAGAGGCTCAAGGGTGTGATCGAAACTCAAGAGTTGGAGGTGACCGCCCACTCGCTCCAGATGCCGTAGGGCGACGATGGCGTTGGCCGCCGCACCCAATCCCACATCCCAAAGCACCAATGGCGAAGGAGTGGAAGCAATCCGCTGTTCCAGATTTAATTGCCGGACATAAAGCGTCTCGGCCTCTTTTTCCGGCCCGACCACTGGATGAAACGTCTCCTGCTCACGGAGCGACCGAACGCTCCATGCTCCTTCCTTCAATTGGACCCACTCGTACCCGCATTCAACTTCCACCGCCCAGAGCGTACCCGTAATACCGACGGAACCCAACTTGGGAATGAAATCCATGGCGGCTTGACACTACTACCTGAGTAGTATTACCTCGGTCGTAGTCATCGCCATGGAAAGCAAACCTCATCGCCTCGGGGATCTCCAGTTGCAGATCCTGCAAATCCTCTGGCAGCGCCCGGGAATCCCGGTCTCCGATGTGCACGAGACACTCAAGCCGCGGCGGGACCTCGCCTATACCACGGTGGCCACCATGCTCCGCAAAATGGAGGCGCGCGGCCTGGTCAGTCACCGCGAAGAAGGCCGCGCCTTCCTCTATTCCGCTTCCATTGCCGAAGCTGAGGTGCATCAGCAGGCGGGCGAGCACCTGATTGACCGCCTGTTCGAAGGCAGCATCGCCGACGCCGTCAGCCATCTGTTGCGCAGCCGGGAGGTCAGTCGCACGGAGCTGGACACCTTGGAAAAGCTCATCAGGGATGCGAAAAGGAGGGCCAAATGACGGCCAACGCCGCGTGGTGGATCCAGCTTCTGGGACTACTCTCGATCGAAGGCCTCGCATTGGCGTTCATCGCGATGATCACGGTCGCCTGGCAGCAAAACCCAAGGCTTCGGCGCTCGGCGTGGCGAGCCACGATAGTGGCCTGGCTGATCTTGTGGGCCGGAGAACTCGGCGGGATATATGCTCACCGCAGCCCACCCGTCCGGCACCTACCTGCTCTGAAGACAGCCTCTTTGCCTGCCACACCTCCAATCGTAGAATCCATTCCGGGCGAGAGCGAGCCTCCTGGCCCGGCGCCCACCGCAAACGTCGAAGTTCTCCCGGCAACAGCATCGATCCCTGCCCCTGCCTTGGGGGATGGAGCCGTCCACTCCCCGAGACTCGCCCTTCGATGGCCCGCGTGGCTCTGGCTGGCCGGGACGATCTTATATTTAGCCCAGGCGCTGCTGGGGCGGGTTCTAAATGCCATCCAGGAAGCACGCCGGCGGCCGAAGAATCTGGAATCGTCCATTGACTCCCAGGACCGCGCTGCATTCGCCCGACTGCAGTCCCGCCTCGGCCTGAAGTCCGTACGTTTGACGGTTTCGCCACGTAAAGCCGGGCCCTTCGCGTTTGGCCTTTGGCGGCCCACCATCGCCTTGCCCCGTGATTTTTCGGCCGACTTCACCCACTTGCAAAGGGAAGCGATGATTGCCCACGAACTGGGCCACCTGGCGGCCCGCGACCCGTGGTGGCTGCTCCTGGGCGACATCCTATGTTCCGCGGCCTGGTGGCATCCGTGTTCGCATATCGTGCGGCGAAATCTTCTGGCGACGAGCGAGGTGGCCGCCGACCAGGCCAGTTCACTGGTGCCCGGGGGCTCGCTGGCACTCGCCGAAGCCCTCGTGACACTGGGGCGCAACTTGTCGGAATCGCCCGCACGTTATGGCCTGGGAGCGTCGGGAATGGCATTGAAGTCCAATCTTGGCGCGCGAGTCTCCCTCTTGTTGTCCGAGGCAACGGATAATTCGCCCCCTTCCAGACTCCGAACCGCACGGATCTCGGCGGCCTTCGTTGTACTGGCTTTGGCGTTAGCGAATCTGCCGCTTCTTTTCCCGTTGAAAGAGCCCCCTATTAAAACGCTCGTCAAAAGTGCGTGGACTCCATCCACGGAACCACGCGAAGCCAAATCGACGACCTCCCCCCCGCCTTCGACGGGTTTTGGGCTGGCCTACTTAAATGAGCCACGCGTTCCCTCTTGGTTTGCGGATATGAGCTCCATCCACTATAGCGCCGAAAGAACCCGCATCCCCGAAGATTTCGGCCCCTCATTCCATCCGTTCGAGCTTGCTTATATAAACCACGGTCTCGCCGGAATAGGGAACATCGCCACTTTTCCCGTCCGTGCGGACCGCACTCCCAGCACCCCCAAGGTTCATAAAGCAGCACCTGAGGAACGGGTTCCTCCAACGGATTCCCCGTCAGGTGAAAACGTGGTGCCGCCCGCGGCAATATCCGTGGCACGGGTTCCGGCAGAGGAGCAAAGGGCCGATCCTTCTCCACAGAAAACACCTCCACCTTCGACAACACGGATAACGCCCAGCGCGCCGCCCCAGAAAGTCGTACTTAAAGTGCACTGGGTGGAGATAACTGGAGGAACTCTTTTTGGCCGGGTCAAAGAAGAGGCATTCAAGTCTTTCGAGGGAACAGAAGATCCACCTGCGGAAGTGATCCATTTGCCGGTTGGCAAACCACCCTTCGACGGCGCCGAGCCAGGAACTGTGGAAATCCAGCGTTTGGGGGTCACGAACCAATGGAAAGCTCTGTCTGCCAAGGACCATGCCAAGCTGACACTACGCCTCTTTGCCTTGGACGGCATCGACTATCTCACTCTACCCAGTTTGCCGACCGAATCGGGAGCCAACGCCCAACTGTCCATTCTGAATCCCAAGTCCATCGTCACCGGGCCGGCTTTGAAGCGTCCCGGCGAACTCGAAGAATACAGGCCGCCAAACATCCTATCCAATATATCGTCGGGCGGAACGTCGCGCCCCCGCCGCGTCGAATTCGTATATCATACCGATACTAATTTTCTTTTTGGCCCCAGCCTCGACGTCAAACCCGTGAAGAAAGAGGGCGAATGGCACCTGGATATTACGGCGGTCTATGATGAATTCCTGGGCTATTGCGACCCCGGCAAGCGCACGGTAAAGGCAGTGGACGAGCGTGGCCGCAAAATCACCGCCAAGTCTGCCCTGCCAGTCATCCGCTCACGGG
>DATJII010000218.1:0-5282 GCA_035493435.1 Candidatus Limnocylindria bacterium
GCGGTTCTTTCGTGATCTCCAGCCCGTCGCGAATCAGTTGGCTGATGAACTCCGTGCCAAGGTCCGCCGGGGCGGAGAATCATGGATGGCGCTATCGGCGCGGGAGCGCGACCAACTGATCCTGATCGCCGAGGAGGCTTCGTGAGATGGGTGTGAGCCTCTGGGAGGTCTGGGAGGCGTATAAGCGTGGCAAAGACTGCCCGGAGAAATCTGTCTCCCTGGACCAGGCAATTAAGGAGACGGTCCGCGCCAAGCTGGCTGCCGGCCTCGACCGCAATTACGTGAACGGGCTTGAGGGTTATCTTCGTCAGTTTGCTCGAGGCCGGGAGTCAACCCAGATCGTTGATATCCAAGTGGGCCACGTCCTGGACTGGTTTGCCGGTCGGAAAGAGGCCCAATCGACCCGCGCCAGCAACATGGGCCGCCTGGCGTCCATGTTCGATCTCGCCCGGCGCCGTGACTGGATTCGCGAGAACCCCGTGGAGAAAATCGACAAGATCCGCATCATTCGTGGGGCTCCCAAGATCCTCACCGTCGACCAGGTGAAGCAATGCCTGGGCCGGGGGCAGCGGAATGGTCCGGATGCGTTGGCCTACTTCACCTTACTTACGTTCGCCGGCGTCCGCCCCGAGGAAGGCGAGAAACTTATATGGGCCGATATCCACCTGGGGGGAAAAAGTGGTCAAGATCGATGCGGCCGCCTCCAAGGTCGGGGATCGGCGCCGTACCGACCTGCCCAACAACTTGGTGGACTGGCTTCGTCTGGCCCGAGGCAATGCGGTCGACGCGAATCCAGTGGCCCCGAGCTATGCGACTCTGCGCCGCCGGATGCGTGCCATGCGCGCCGCCGTTTCCGCCATCTGGATTCAGGACATCTTGCGCCACACGGCGGTGTCTCACTGGATAACCCTACACGGCGACGCGGGCAAGGTGGCCACCCAGTTGGGGACTTCCGTTGCGATCCTGAACTCCTGCTACGCCTCCATGGTGGCCACCGTCGACACCCTGGCCTTCTTTGCTTTGACTTCCAAGTCTGTCCCGCCAGCCGATCCCGGCCCGCCCAAATCCAAGGGCGGACGGCCCAAAGGGCGCCCTAACGGTCCGTTGGATATTCGATAGACCGCGGCCCCGCGCCTCCGCGTGAGTTCCCAAAAAATAGATGTCGCGACCCCTAGAATTTCGCGTTGCCGTAATGCTAAACTCATGTCGAAAATGAATAAGTTCATTATTGAAATCTCTCCGCTTGGCCGTGTTTCCCGCTCGATTGCGCTGGAAGCCGCCGCATCACTCGACGCTGCCGTCGTTGCTGTTTCCCAATCTGGACCTTTTATTCCGAGTGTCATCTTGGTCAGATTCGAGAGTGGAATTCCGGTCGGAACTGCGGAAGAAACCGTGAGGTATCAAACTTGGAAGGCAGGAAAGGGGCGATGGGTTATCGAGGCGGTGTCAATGTGACGCATTGGCATTTTTCGCTGGGATTGCTATAGTCACCCACCGGCGGCGTGAGCGTTGGTGCGGTCTGGTAAATTAAGAACACTCTCCATCTGGTCTGGTTTGTTTCGGAATTGACTTGCAAGTTCTGCGACGACGGAAAGCATTCATGGTAAATGCGCGGTGAAATGAGAAAGAAAAGCCGTTCGATGCTGTTTGGGCTCGTTGGATCAGGGCTTTGGATAATCGGTTATGGGATTACCTGGACTGCAAAGCACGTTGATAGTTTCCCGATTCTATTCCGATCTGATGTGCAGACTGCCGCCCAATTGTTGCAAATTCTGGGTTTCGGCGCATTTGGAATGAGTTTTGTGTTGTCGGGCACATACCTCAAGTGGGCATTTTGGTTGTTAGACTCGAAGCCTAACCTAACGGGGGATTTGGCAAATACTGCTTTCCAACAGGAGCACGGTAAAGTGGCTGCTTCAGTGGTAAGAAAGGCGAGCGATGTAAATGCCCTTCTGAAAGCTTCATATAATTCTGCGCAGCAATCTGAGACTAGAAGCGGATATGCAGTCCTTGGTGCCCTTCTTTTAGGTTTTATCGCAATTTTGGCTGGTGTGTTGGCGGTATTCATAGGGAAAGCAAATTCAGGATGGGTGGCATCAATTGCAGGTGTTATTATGGAATTTATCAGCTACGGATTTTTCAAATTTCACGGTGAGATGGCAAAAATTAAAGATAAATATCATGAGCAATTGTTGATTTCCGATAAACTCATGGTCGCTCTTGAGATCGCTGATTCCCTCCCTCAACCGGAAAGGGATAAACAGCGGGTTAAGATAATAACCAAATTGACGAATTAGTCAGTCTGATAAACCCGCTGGTCCGTTTCTCGAAGCCATGTTGCCGAGGCTCCATTGGAAATCTTAACCCCTCCACACTCGAATGACCGACTCACACGGGTAGCGTCGCGAGGCGATGGTGGAACGATGGTTTTGGTTTGTCGGAGGTCCTCTTCATGGGAAAGAGCTCTCCCTTGATCGGGACCGGGTGCGGCTCCTGATGTCTAGGGGGAATAGCGAGGTGTGGCGTTATGTCCGGACGACGGTCGGGGTCGGCGAGCGCCAAGAGATGTTCTGCTTGGATGGCCGAATCGACTACGATGCTGTCGATTCGGTACTTTATGTCGATTTTCTTTTCGTGGGTGGATGTTGTCATGGCCACCGGATCAGGCTGTCGGTGACTGCCAAGACACATTCCGTGGCCAACGATGGTAATTGCCGGTACGAGCGTTGGATGGTTGAAGTGGATGGGAGAAAGGGCTCAGCGTTTTTTCTCGCCAGTCTCGTGGAAGTGGAGGCGTTTCGGGAGGCGCTTAAGAATTCGGCAACGATTCAGCCGTTGCCAGGTGCCTGATCCTAACAATCTTGCAATGGCGGTCGAGGCGGTTAGTCTGGTTCAACAAAATTACCCGCCATGTCCACTAAATCCGACCATCCCAAGGGTGACGAAGAAAACAAAGAGCCGAAATTACCTGAGAAGGCGCACTGCGGACTGGTGATGCCGATTTCGACTTGTGACGGGTGCCCCCCGGAACATTGGCTGGAGGTGAAGTCCATCATTACCGAGGCGATGGACACGATTGCGACGCCGAAATTCACGGTGGAGCTGGTCAGCAGCGAGGATCCCATTGGAGTCATCCACAAGAATATCATCCAGAACCTTTACGGTGCCGACATCATCATTTGCGACGTAAGTGGCAGAAATCCCAACGTGATGTTTGAATTGGGGTTAAGGCTGGCATTTGATAAAATCGCGGTGATCATTTCTGACGATAAGACCCCGCGTTCATTCGATACTTCGGTCATTGAGCACTTGACTTATCCACGAGATCTTCGATTTTCCAGTATTGTGAGATTCAAGGAGCGGTTGGCGGTCAAGGCTTTTGCTACATACAAGAATTCGGTGCTAAATTCGAAATTTCCGACATTCCTTCGCAGTTTTGGCGAATTCGAAACATTGAAGCTTAATGAGAAGGCGGTAGGTATTAATGATTATATATTAAAAGTATTAAGTTCCATACAGGCGCAACTGCGAACTGGTCAAGTGGGCGCGAAGGGGCTGCCAAATTCACCGGACGCATACAGGGGTACGATATATGAAAATAGTGAATTATTGGATGATATATATAATATCATGCTTGATCGAGGATGTGATGAGATATTGTGCATGGATTTGTTAGCGATTACAAAGCAGAAGCCTTTGGTGTTCGGTGAAGTAATAGTTGACTTCCTGGAAAAACGTATTAAAAGATTTGGTGCGGAGTGCGGCTTTGCAATACGGAGGGGTATTTGTCGTTTTATCGAAGATATAAGACAGCCCCAGCAATAGTGCTGTTCATCGTCTGGTTTTTTAGATTATCGGCAGAAACGCTCTAGCCAATATCGTCGCAATGGTGTTTGGGGCGTTGCCTTCCAACCTGTTGTTGACGTAGAGAAAGGTTCCTTTTCGGGTGGCTTGCAATGAGCCCTTCACCAGGTTGACGGCGGCTCCGCGTGCTTCCTCGTTCACTTCCTTGGTTTCCGCGTACGGGCTGAATTCCTTCACCGAAGCCTCATAGCTCCGGCCGTGCTTCAACTGGAACCGGGCGACGCAATCCTTTACGTGCTCTTAAACCGCTGCCAGTGCCTTTGCTAGGAACTCCCTATTAGCCCGGGCATTGGCTGTGGCTTCGGTGGCGGATTGGCCGGGGTCGCTGCCTTCGAGCATGATGGGGCCGTTGAACCCGGCGGATTTGAGTTTTGCGAAGACGGCCTTGAAATCGACTTTGCCGGTTCCCAGTTGAATCATGACCTCGCCTTTCTTTTCAGCACAGTCCTTGGCGCAGAGGCCGGTGACGTGTTCGATGATGGGCTCCAGCTCGGTCACGGGATCTTTGCCGGTGTAGTGGATGATATTCCCGGCGTCGTACCAGATGCTGAAGTTCTTGTGGTTGATGGCCTTCAGGCAGCGGAGGATTTCCTCGGAGGATCCGCTGGCGCCGCCGTGAGGTTTGAGCACGACCTTCACGCCCCGTTCGGCGGCATAGGCAGCGGCCATGGACATCAGGCGGTAGTAGGCTTCGTAGTCCTCTTTCCGGTCCACGCCGAAGTTCATCAGGTATTTCACCCCCATCAAGGAGCCGTGATCGATCTGCAGTTGGAGGTCGTGGACCACTTGTTCCTTCGGCAGGTCGAAGTGAGGGTAGATCGTACCGAGATTGACGGTGAGTTTCCGCATCTCGATCTTCTTCTTGAGCGCAGCGAGATATTCCGGGGTCGCGTCGGCGCCAATCAGGGCTTCGCCCTTGGTCCGGGTGAGGAGTCCGGCGACGTCGAACCCGGCGGACTTGATCCCGTCCAGAGCGGCGTCCATGCCCCACTTGGTCCAGGCCCGATTAAAACAACCCACGGTCCACCCCGGCCCCGCCGTAGCTGCGGCGACTGCCCCAATCGTCGAGCCCAAGGTCGCGGTGGCGAATGCAGAGTGCTGAAGGAAGGTTCGACGGCTAATCACGGTTGGGCCATTTGAATCAGGCGGAGCGGGGCTGGCAAGCTCTGGGTGGAGTAGGGTTTGAAAAGGGGCGACCTACCAACCAATCTGGCTGGCTCCTCCTTGTTGTCCAAGCATACCTAACGCGTCCGCCAAGAACGGGAGGGCGAGGCTCCCGACGAGCCCATACTAGCGGCCAGTGGTTTCACACAAGAACCCCAACTCGTTGGAACGAAGTGTGATACGCCAAATGAAACAGATTCCCGTAAGCTTAGCCTCCGATAACTGTCCCGTTCATCGGGGCGAATCTTCCCTCT
>DATJII010000219.1:0-3616 GCA_035493435.1 Candidatus Limnocylindria bacterium
CGATACCACACCCGCACTATGACTCGGCATTGCCATCAATGCGGCACCCCCTGGACGTTTCGCGAGCAGCCTGGCCGGAGCGAAACCTGCCCGGTGTGCCGGATCGACCTGCGTGTCTGCCTGAATTGCACCCACTACGACCGGAGCGCCGCCCAACAATGCCGGGAGCGTCGCGCGGAGCCGGTGCTGGACAAGGACAAGGGCAACTTCTGCGAGTTCTTCGACCTCAAGAGCCGGGTCTGGCAGGGCGCGTCCGACAAGAGCCGGGAAGACGAAGCACGGGCCAAGTTGAAGGCCCTGTTCGGCGATTGATTCCTCTTTTTTGTCGTCGTCGGCCATGCGCCACGTTACGACAATCCGGTGCGAAGCGTTCTGCGCAAAGCTCCCATCGCCAAATCGCCCGCGCGCCTGCTCCTGATTAAGGGGCATAGCGCGGGGGTGGGCGATCTGTTGCGCAGTTCCGCCGCGTGGCGCTCGATCAAGGCGCGTTACCCCGACTCCGAGCTGCACCTTTGGTTCCTGACCGCCGACCGCGGCGCCGCCTCGGAGGAACTGATTCGGCGACATCACTTGCTCTCCAGCTTCCACGTTTCCGACAAGCGCACCCACGGACTCGAAGGCTGGAAGAGACTTATCAAGGAAGGCTACGACGTCGTCGACCAAGTGCGACCCGAGTGCATCATTGACTTCGAACCGCACGGCTTGCGCACCTCCATCCTGACGTGGCTGCTCGGACGTCGCACCGGAGCCGATACCTGGGGTATAGCCCAAGTCCCGCTGCGCAGATTCTTCTACCATACCGCCGCCCCGAGCACGCGGAAGTACGCGATGGAACACCAACTTCCCGTCCCGCTGGAATATACGGAGCGCGACTACGTCGTCCTCGCCAGCCAGCGTATTTCGCGGTTCGATACCCAAATTGAGCTCCGGGAAACTTCTGAAGGTCGCGCCTTTCGCGAAAGCCTCCAGACCACGCCCGGCTTCGAACCGGGCCGCAACGTGATTGGCATCAACCTCGGATGTGGCACGCCGGGAGCCCTGCCCCGTCGCCCGGACGTGAATCTGGTCGCCTGCGTGGCTAATAAGTTGCGTGAAAAATTCCACGCCTCGATCCTGCTGACAGGTGCACCCTACGAAGCGCAGATCAACCAGCAACTGGCCTCCCGCCTGAAGGGCGGACACCCCGTACTCGACCTTGCTGGCCAGACCAACATGCTGCAACTCGCCGGGGCTATTTCCGCCTGCCGTTTATTTATATCGGGCGACTCCGGACCCTATCACATGGCAGTGGGGCTGCGCGTTCCCACGGTGACCATATTCAATTTCCCCAATCGCGAGGCTTACCATCACAATCCCCTCACCCGTTGTGTGGTGGCCTCGGGCGAGGCGCACTCCCTGGGCGTGCTGCGTGCCGCCGAGTCGCTCCTGGCAATGTCCCCGGCACCCTCCACCCGGTGAATCCAACGTTCTTCGATCTCACGCGGGACGCCCGCCGGATCCTAATCATCGATCCCGGCGTCCTCGGCGACGTGATCCACGCGCTCCCAGGCTATTGGGAATTGCGACGGAATCATCCGACGGCTGAAATTCATGCCATCGCAAGCCCCAGCGGCGAACAGGTGCTTCGGTTGGCCCGCTGTGTCGACCGGATCTGGACCCTGGAACAAAGTGGAGAACGTCGGACCCTCCGCGCTCAACTACGCGTCCTGTCCCAACTGCGCCGATTGCGCTTCGATGCCTCGATCAACTTCAGTGACAACGATCGGAATGTTTTCCACGCCGTATTTATAGGCGGCCGTCACCGCCTGGGCCTGCGCGGAAACCGCTGGCATTTTTGGAGTCCCTGGCTCATTCCACACTGGCTATCGCGGGATAAACGGGACTTGCCCGTTTACCAACAACGCCTGCGATTCCTCGCCCAAGCCGGATACAGCATCGATCCCACACCCAGATTCGGCCTGGAAATACCCGCCGATGCCCAGGCCTGGGCTCGACTGCAATCCCCAGGCGATTCCGTGCATCTTTCCATCAGCGCCAGCAGCCCTTATAAGGAATGGTCGATTGGACAATGGGCCGGACTGGTGCGACTGCTCCTCGCAAAGGACCTGCCCATCGTCGCGACCAGTTCCGACACGCCTCGTGAAGTACAACGGCTGAAGGAATTGGAACAACAGGTGACACCTGACACCGTGCGCTTCTTCCCCGGCGGATTGGACATCCCAAAACTGGCGGCCATTCTGGGCCAATCCCGCCTCCATGTCGGCGCCGACTCTGGAGCCATCCATCTTGCGATGGCCTTGGGAATTCCCACCGTCGGAATATATAGGGACTATTCCGGGCGAATCGAATGGACCCCGTCCGCCTCGCCCAACCGGCAAATCGTCCGGAAGTGCCACTGCGAAGGCGGCTTGCGAACCGAATGCCAGGCCGCCGGACTCGGCCTATGCCTCGCCGCCATCACACCGGAAGAGGTCATGAGCCAGGGGGTGGAGCCATTGCTGGCGGCTGGTTGAGCGCAACGACATCTCGGGGTCCCGCCCAGTGATGCGCGAATCTTGCCTTTTCCAAGGTTTCCGTTGAAATGGGCGCATGGTTCGCCGCGTCTGGAATATTATTTGGAAGCTCGGCATCGTCGTTGGCCTTATCTTGTGGGTGGTTGGAGGGACCTTGCTTCTCACTATCCAGCCAGGCAGCAGTGGGGTTGTAGCGTCAACCCGCCTTGCCGACGGTTCTGAGTATATGGTCACCCAGCGATGCAATTGGAGTCTTGAGCCCTACACAGTCGCATTTTACATGCGCTCCGCTGGCGGGAAATGGGGTTGGTGTTACATCGACCATCAAGCCAATCGCTGGTACACAGTAGCCTTGGCATATGACACCAACAAAGATGTTGTCACCGTTACCGAACGTGGTATTTGGCGGGCGGCATTGGACCGCAAACAGGGTACCTTTGCTGTTGGCAGGCCCGGGCGGACATTGGCCGCGCCACAATCGTATCAGGAGCCGGAATTTCCCTTTCCTCAATAAGCTCCGCCAACTTGTAAATACCGTTTGACCGTAAGCGTCCGGCCTGAGTTTAGGACGGGAGTAGATTGCGAGCCATCTGGATGGTAAAACCAGGGGCCATGGAAAAGGTAAAAGGACAGAGGCGAAGGTATACGAGAGCGGAGATAGCAGCGGTGGTAAAAGCCTTCCAGGAATCTGGAGCGTCGAAGAACGCGTTTGCGGGGGAAATAGGGGTGTCGTGGATGACCTTGCACCGCTGGGTGGAGTCCATGAAGGAGCCGAGTTTGATTCCGGTGCGGGTCAGGGAAAGTTCTGCACGAAGTAGTGATCAGTGGCCGGAGTTTGTGATGGGCCCCGGGCTGAGGTTGAGGATTCCACCGGGTACGAGCGCCGCCGTCGTCAGTCAACTCCTGCAAGGCTGGCAGCCATGCTGAACTTCTTGTCGGGCACCCAAGTGTTTCTGGCGGCTGGGGCGACGGACCTGCGGAAATCGTTCGACACACTGGCGGGGGTGGTGCGCCAGCAACTCGGGCGGGATCCGTTGAGCGGGCATCTGTTTGTCTTCTGCAACCGGGGAAGGAACCGGATCAAGGTGCTGTTCTGGGACCGC
>DATJII010000220.1:0-15675 GCA_035493435.1 Candidatus Limnocylindria bacterium
TGCCAGAGTGTCCGCCGTCTCCCCGGATTGGGTGATGACCAGCAGCAACGCATGCTTGTCCATCGGTGCGTTCCGGTAGCGAAACTCGCTTGCATATTCGACTTCGGTCGGAATATGCGCCAGTTCTTCCAGTAGATATTCCGCGACCAGGGCCGCGTGCCAACTGGTGCCACAAGCGGCGATGACGATACGGTCGATGGACCGAAGCTCGCCCAAGGACATGTTGAGGCCGCCAAATTTTGCCGATCCGTCATCGTGGTCGATGCGGCCCCGCAAGGCGTTGCGGACGGTTTGGGCCTGCTCGAAGATCTCTTTGAGCATGAAGTGCGGATACGGTCCTCGTTCCGCCGCTTCGGAATCGAATTCCAAGCGGCTGATCTGCACTTGGGCAGTCTCAGTTCCCAGATTCTCGACCATGAATCGGTCGGGAGTAAGGGTCACGACGTCGTAGTCATTCAGGTAAACGACCTGGCGGGTGTGGGAAACTATCGCCGACGCATCGGATCCGATGAAATTCTCACCATCACCCACGCCGAGGATCAGCGGCGAACCGCGCCGCGCCCCAATGATTACCCCCGGCCAATATTCGCAGATTACGGCGATCCCATAGGTGCCGATTACCCCTCTCAATGCTTCAGCTACGGCACGGCTGAAAAGGGCCACTGGAAGCGGTGATTCTGGGTTGGTGGTTGCTCCGTGAGGCTGGCGATGAGCTTCGACAGTTTCCGCGAGCTGTTTGCCAATCCAGTGGGCGAGGACTTCCGTATCGGTGGCCGACAAGAACCGGTGACCCCGTTCGACCAGACCGGATTTGAGGCGGTCATAGTTCTCAATGACACCATTGTGAACCAGAGCGAGATGACCGCTTTGATCGAAATGAGGGTGCGAATTCTCGTCGGTGGGCGGGCCATGGGTGGCCCAACGAGTGTGCCCTATGCCAGAGGTGCCAGAGGGCGTGGAAAGGGCCAGTTCCCGCGCCAGGCCGTCGTCGATCTTGCCACGCTTTTTGCGGGCCTCGACTTTGTTCCCTGAAGTGACGACCGCGATGCCGGCGCTGTCGTAGCCCCGGTATTCAAGACGCCTCAGCCCCTCGACCAAAATCGGGCCCGCTTCGCGTCGTCCCACATATCCCACAATGCCGCACATGTCTGGCGTAGTGTGGAAGGGGACGCGGCGGCGCTCAACGGTTTTGCTTGGGCATTTGGCAACCGTCAGGGTTCCACGGTAATCGGCATGCCGGTCCAAGCCATTCGCCGAAAGTACTCGGCATTCCAATTTGCCAGACGAAAACACCCATGGCTTTCCGTTCTGCCGACTTCTTCCGGATTGGGCGTCCCATGGATGCCGTAGCCGGGCCGGTCCAGCCCAATCCACGCCACTCCGACCGGATTGTTGGGTCCAGGAGGTATGATCAATTTGCGTCCAATTTGTTGGGCTTCCTCCGATTCCGGGAAGACAGCGGGATCGAAGGTGTAGTTGGGATTGCGGATCATGACCGTAATGTGCAACTCACCTACGGGTCGTTTCTCCGCCAGACGAGCGATGCTGCAGGGGAAATGGGCCAGTAGATAGCCGGTGGAGTCAAAGACCCGCAGCCAATGTCCCGAGAGGCTCACGTTCGCCCGGGCCGCTCGTCGGGGCGGGGGATACTCCGCGTCGGGAACGGTGATGGTTGTTCCCGCAACGGGTGCATTCCAGTCGACATCCGGATTGAGGCTTCGCACTAAGGTCGGGCTGGCGCCGTTCTTTTCGGCCGCGAATTCCACCGCAGTAGCATAGGCCATTTCCGTCTGTTCGGCCTTGCCCAGCCAGGTTTTCTGAATCGGCTGCAGGGCACCCAGGTCGACCGCTTCCAGAATCATGGTGCGCACGGCAGGCCGATCCAGTTGCAAGACGGAGCGGGTGTTCTTGTCCAGCCATCCGGTCGGAGTGAATCCCTGCTGAAGTTGGAAAGCGCGCAAAGCGGCCGCAGTTTGTCCGCCACTTCGTCCATCAATCGACCCGGGGGATATGCCTTGCCGCACCAGGGCGACCTGGATTTCCAAGGCATTGGTGGGTGGGCGCGGGAAGCTGGGACTGGTGACTAGATTCGTTTCTGCCAGGCGGACCGGGGCATTCGTGGGTGCCGGGACTTCGCTATTGGTCGTGACGACCGGTGGCGGCGGATTCGTCGCGGGTTGGGGAGTCGTGAGTGCGTTGGGATTATAGGCGTGCCGGGTCGTGGCGGGCAACGGTCGTTCAGGCTGCGCGGTATTCGTGGCCCGGTACAGGGGCGGAAGATTCGTGAGTTTGGCCGACGGCGGTACCACCCCTGGAGTGTTCTTGGGAGCCCCGGGCGGCACCGCTTTCGGGAAGCGATTCGTTCCTGGCGCGGTGATCGGGCCGGGTCGCGGGGAGGTCCAGCGTGTATAGCGAAAAAGCAGGCATCCCAGGGCCAGCAGTATAAGTATAAAAAATAACCAGCCCCACCCGCCCCGGGAAGGGCCGGATCGTTTCGCGCGGCCGGGCGAACGGCCCTTGTTCCTGGAGGTGGCCACGACGGGTTATACGTCGATGATCGGCCCCTCGCCGGGCGAGACTTTTCCCGGGCCCGGGCCGGAACTGGCGGCGGGAGGTCCTGGCGGTGGCGGCCCCTTTTTTCGCGCCAGTGCTCCGGCGGCGAAGGAAACCGCGCTCACCACCAGCGAGCCGAAAAGAGCGGACCAGAAGCCATCCACATGGAACCCTTTGACGATCCGGCCGACCAGCAGGAAGAGGCCGGCGTTGATCAACGGGAGTGCGATGATAAAGAGCAGGACGCTAAAACAAGCCAGCGGCACCGAAAGAATGATGAGGAGGGGCCTTAGCGTTGCGTTGAACAATCCCAGCAAAAGGGATGCTATAATCAGTGAACCAAAGGTGTCGGCCGCGACCCCGGGAACAATCTTGGCGGCGATCAATACGGCCAGGGTGGTTATAGCCCAACGTTTCAGGAATTCAGCCAGCGGCGTGCTCATGGCAATGGTTTCAGGCGGTGGTTCGCGCTGTCACGGATGTTGGCGCTTGGCGTTCTCCGCGTCGAGTGCAACGGCGGCCTCGGCGCGAAGTTGTCGCAGGTTTTCGGCTTGGGGCGGATAAAGGGAGGCGACGTCCACGCGTTCAAACAGGGCGGCGGCGGTGCGCCATTGTTTTTGGCGGCTCGCCAGATGGCCTTTGGCCAGTGCGATGGCGGAGTTTTCGAGGGGGGTGTAGTCGCGGGCTGGAAGCAAGGCCAGGGTTCTCGCGGCTTCATCGAGCCGCTGATTGGCGATCAACGCCATGGCGTAGTTCACGTTGGCTGCCAAGCTATCCGGGTAACGTTCAGCGAGGCCGGCTGTCAATTTCAGCAAGAGTTCGGGTTCTGTTTCATTGACAATCAGGGCCGACGCCAAGGTATTGACGGCCACTGGATCAGCCGGAGTGAGCGCGTAGCTGGTGCGGGCGGCGCGGAGTAACAAGGCCGCGTCCTTGCTGTCCGCAGCCAGTTCGACGAGAAAACGCCAATATTCGGGCGACTTGGCGAGCGGCTCCTCCTGCTGCACTGCTATCTCCAAGGCGGATTTACCCGCATGTAATTCCAACAATTTTCGGGCAACGAGGAGGGCCAGATTCGGCAGTGGAATTGATAACTCCGCCGCTTTGCGAAAATGGAGATTGGATTCATCGTCGGCGCCGGTGGCCCGTAGGGCGAGACCTTCCAGAAAATGGGAGTAGCCGGCGAGTTCACCATGGGTTGCTGGCGAATTCCGCAGGTCCAGGGCAATCTGCCGCAAATCGTCCCAACGCCGGGCAGCAATGACCAAGTCCGCATAGTGCAGCCAAGCCTCGGTGTTAGCGTGGATGTCAGTGGCGTAACGGCCCAAATAGTCGATGGCCCGGTCGGTCAAGCCCAAGTGCTCAAAAGCGTGGGCGACCCCCAGCAGCTCGGTAGAGCTGATGGGAAGTAGTTCCGCCTTTCGGGCCTCTGCTACCGCTTGGTCCCGTCGATTCTCCGCTTCGAGCAGTCGCCACCATTGGACATGCTGTAACGGTTCGTCTTCCCGTTCGTCGTGCAACAACTGAAGGGTCTTTTCAAATTCCCCGACGTTGGTCCGTTCGGAGGCCGCCAAAAGGCGCAATCGCAGGGCCGAAACGCGGCGCTCCGCCTGTTGGTCGGCCGAAGCTTTTTGTAGTTGAGTCAACGCTGCGTGGGCTTGGACTGGATCGCTGGACCAGGCGGCCGTCTGGGCGCAGTCAAAAAGTTCCAGTTCCCGATTTAGGACCTCAGGAGGCAGCCGTTGGCGCTCGCGCGTGTAAGCCTCGGAATTTCCCAGCCAAAGAAAGGACTGCGTTCGTAGAGTGCGAAGTGAAACATTGGTTTCGCTGGCGGCAGCAGTGAGGTTGATGACCGCCTCATAAAAGCGAAAATGTGAGAAGGTTCGCGCCGAGCAATAGAGGGACGCTGGATTGGTTCGGTCTAACGCGACCAGGGAAAAGGCTTTCGTCGTGCCGTCCGAAAAGTACGTGTAGTTGCGGGTGGGAAGCCGAAGGGTATTTTCGAGCGCCCCGCGCAAAAGGGAAGGGGAAGTGGGATAATGGGCGCAGGCCTGCCGCCAATATTGCCACGCTTCGACCCGGTGGTCCTCCCGTTCCCTGGCTTCTGCAAAGGTTCGGAATATCCAGGCCTCAAGGAAATCCAGGCCGCTGGCGCGTAGGATGGGATAAGTGTTTTTTGGGGTGATAATCCACACCTTGGGTAACGACCCGACAATAACGATAAAGATTGCTGAAGCCACGGCGAATGCGTAGCGAAACCGTCGTTCGGCCTTGAGTTGTCGCAGGAAGGGCCATTGGTGCAATGCCTCCATCACGCTGATATGTGGGATTGACCACCAACGTTCGGGTTTTGGGCTGTCGCTATCCAAATCGTCCATTCCGCCGCAACAAATGATGCCTGCCACGCCTAATGCAAGAGGCGAGTGGCACTGATTTGCGCTTTTATGATGAATCCACTCGTTGACCATTGTCCCGGACGTTTCTACCGTCGCGGCTCACAGGAATATGAACGTCTTGGTTTGCGACCCCATTTCACCCCGCGGCATCGCCTATTTTCAGGCGCGTCCGGAATTTCGCGTCACCGTCTTGTCCAAGCGGTTGTCCGAAGCGGAACTTCTTCCACTGGTGGCGGAGGCTGAGGCGTTGGTGGTCCGTTCTGAAACCAAGGTAACCAAAAAGGTGTTGGAGGCGGCGACGAAACTGAGGGTGGTTGGTCGCGCTGGCGTCGGTGTCGATAACGTGGACGTGGAAGCCGCGACAGCTCGTGGCGTGGTCGTCATGAACACTCCGGGTGGCAATACCGTCACCACTGCGGAACTGACCTTTTTCATGCTGGGAGCACTGGCTCGCAAGATCCCTGCGGCCCACGGTTCCATGGTCGCGGGGAAGTGGGATCGGAAACTTTACCAGGGCACGGAGATTGCCGGTAAAACGCTGGGAGTCCTGGGTGTGGGCCGTATCGGCGGTGAAGTCGCCAAACGGGCGGTGGTTTTTGGGATGCGAGTGCTCGCCTACGATCCGTTCCTGACAGAAGCCCGCGCCCGACAACTCGGGGTGGAACTCGTGCAAGACTTGGATGGAATCTACCGCGAGTCCGATTTTATCACGGTCCACATGCCGGTAACCAAGGACACGCGGGAAATGCTGAATTCGGCGGCCTTTGCGAAAATGAAACCCGGCGTTCGGATTGTGAATTGCGCGCGGGGTGAAATCATCAATGAAACAGATCTGGTAAGCGCGCTCGAATCCGGTCGGGTGGGTGGTGCTGCCCTTGATGTCTTTTCTGTCGAGCCTTTGCCGGCAGATCATCGCTTCCGCTCACTGCCCAATGTGGTGCTGACACCTCATTTGGGAGCCAGCACGGAAGAGGCCCAGGAAAAATGCGGGCTGGAAGTGGCGGAGATCATCACGAGCTTCCTCCTGACCGGTGAAGTGCGAAACGCCGTCAATCTGCCCGGCGTCGACGCCAAAACGTTTGAAGCAGTGCGCCCCTATCTCCTGCTGGGTGAAAAATTGGGCAAGCTGTTGGGACAATTGGCTCCTTTGGGAGTGGATCGCCTGCATATCACCTACGGTGGCAAAGCCAAGGACCTGCCCGCCACCGATCCGGTGACGCGCGCCGTCCTGTTGGGTTATTTGGCCTCCGGCCAGTTAAAGGACGTGAACAACATCAATGTGCGTTCCGTGGCCGCGTCGGTGGGACTGACGGTGGAGGAAAAGCGTTCGGACGAGGTGGTCACCTTCAATGAATGGTTGCATCTGCAATTGTTCCAAGGCGACATGAAGGTCGGATCTGCTGGAGGAACGTTTTTTGGTTCTCCCAACAATCCCCGAATCGTCCGCCTGCAGAGCACGCCGGTAGAGATCCCGATCTCGGGCACAATCCTCCTGCTCAACAATCAGGACCGTCCTGGCATGGTTGGCAAGCTGGGAAGCATCCTCGCCGATCATAATGTAAACATCGCCAGCATGAGCCTGGGCCGCGAACTCGAAGGCGGACTGGCCCTGACCGCATTGGTGTTGGACAGTGTTCCTCCCAAGGCCTGCCTTGATCAATTGACCGCCGACCGCGCGATCTCCAATGTGCGCGTGGTGACTTTATAGTTGGCGGCCAGGACGTTACAGGACCTTGGCCAGCACTACGGTCAGGTCGTCATTTTGTGGCGCCGGCTTGGCGAATGACCTGGCGGCGTTGCAGATCCGTCGAACAATTTGCTCCGCCGGTTCATGCCGGTGATCGTTGATGATCTGGAGTGCGCGGTCGGTTCCAAAGAATTCCCCGGCGGAATCGACTGTTTCGTCGACGCCATCGGTCATGAGCAACACGCAATCGCCCGATTCCAATTGGATGGGCGATGAAGTTTCGTAGGGCTTTCCATGCTGCCGTCCCAAGGGAAAGCCGGTTCGTTTGAGAACCGCTTTGGTGGAACCGTCCAACGCAACTACCCACGCGGCCGGATGGCCAGCGCTGGCGTGGGTCAACGTCTTGGCGTGAGGGTCGATGCATACTGCGCACAGGGTGATGTAGCGGATGGCGTCTATATCCCCAGCAAGATTCCTCTCGGCGTTGCTCAGCAGCGTTCCCGCCGACGTTTCACTACGTGCCAGCAAGCGCAGGCACGTGCGGGTTTCCGCCATTAGCAAGGCCGGGCCAATCCCATGGCCGCACACGTCCGCGACGACGAGCCCCAAGGCGCCATCCTGAAACTTCAGGAAATCGTAGTAATCACCACCGGCAGCTTCGGCAGGAACTGAAACTCCCGCGATGTCGAAACCTTCCAGGGAGGGCGCAGATTTCGGGAAGAGTTGTTGCTGGATGTCCCGGGCGACCGCAAATTCCTGCCGACTGCGCCGAAGCTCTTCTTCCTGGCGCAATCGTTCGGTGATATCGCGAATGAAGGCGACAACCCACAATTGGTCTTCCATCCGCATTTCGGTGAAAGCGAGGTCAAGATCGATGCGCACTCCATCGGGACGAAGGGTTTCGGTATGAAACGTTTTCGAACCTTGGCTTGCCCGGGCCAAATGCCACCAACTTTCGGAGGCCGCCTCCGAAACGCGGAGCAAGTCAAAGGGGGAGCCAATTAGAGAGTCTGCAGTCCGGCCGAACACGCGGTGCACCGCCGGGCTGGCAAAACGGATGATGCCGTCGAGATCAATCAGGAATACGGCGTCGGTCGAGTTTTCCCAAACTGAACGATAACGCAGTTCGCTTTGCCGCAAGGCGTTTTCCGCCGCCCGCTTGGCGGCGCGGGTGGCGGCTTCCCGTAGCTCGCGTTGGACGGCGGGAACCAATCGACCGAGATAGCCCTTGATGAGGAAGTCGTGGGCACCGGCTTTCATGGCCGCAATCGCCACACCCTCCTCGATCTCCCCGGAAACAATCAGGAAAGGCACGTCGATGCCAGTTTTCTGAAGCAACTGCAACGCTTCGGGAGCGCTAAACCCTGGCATGACGTGATCGCACAGGATCAAGTCGGGGGCCTGCGTGCGTAGGGCATCCACGAATCCATCGACCGAGGAAACCCTTTGAAACTGCACCTGCCATCCACCTTGGCGCAAATGGGCCACTAACACTCGGGCGTCGATCTCCGAATCCTCCACGATAAGAACTCGGAGGAGCGGTTTGGCGGTTGCGGCGGGGATGGTAGCAGGGGAATCCATAAGCCGCCGAACTTCCAGGGAACAGGGCGCTTACGCGCGCCGTGATTTCATCATGCGCCAGAGAACGGCTGCGCCGAAGGCTGACAGAGCCAAGGTGCCGGGTTCTGGCACGGCATCGATTTGGACGTAAAAATTGCCGAGAGGCACGCTGGCGGTACCTAAATGATTAAGTGCCCACGAATCGTCGACGGTTGGATTCCTTTTTAGCCAAAAATCCTCATAACTGCCGACGACCGGATGGTCTCTTCCGGGCAGGATGCCACCAATCGTTGGGGTATCGGCCAAGAGCAAACTTGCATAGTCGAGGGCGTTCAGGCCGGAGAATTTGACCGTCCAGACAATGGTATCGGGAACGAATACTCCCGGAGTTAAATCCAAGCCGTGCACACCATTGACCAAAGCGTAGGGTCCGCTCTGCCAGAGGACGGTCTTGGGCATCTGGGTGCTGGCTGAGCCGGGGATAGCCAACGGGCCATCCTTTTTGTACATCGTGATGGTGGCCGTCGCGTTCGGGCTGTTCAGGATATCAGCGATGTAAGAGAACGTGAACTTATCGACGTAGCGGTTGACGCCCGCCAAAGTGATTTCATCGCCATACTCCGACGTCTTGAGGGCGGTAAAGCCGGTTACTGGGACGAGGGTGCCCGTATTTTGGTATACGGTTTCTCCTTGGGCTACACTTGCTCCGCACACCACGGCGACTGCCAGTGTTGCGCCGAGATTAGCTACTGTCTTGGGCGTCCTCATCGTTTGTTGCTTGTGCACGAACCTCACGTTCAGAGGCTTGGGAACGTAATCTGTTTCAAGATTTCATTCCCAAACTACCGAACTTGAAAACGCTTTCATGGCGTCGGGATGACGTCAAGCTGCGTCCCTTGGTTCCTGCGGTTTCTTTGGTGCTTTCACCGCGTTGTCACAACCGGTTCCAGCTGTGGATTTTGGTCCTGGCCAGAGATGGCCGCACCACTGGCCAATCGGACACCAAAACTTAATGCCGCCGGGAGCAATAATTGAGCCATTCGCGTACTGGGGCCAAATTTGGCGGCTTCCTATTTCACCGCTTCCGCTTTAAAAACTCCGGCTTCACGGATGAGCCGACAAATATCCAACCTTGGGCCGGGATCGGTAGTGGGGATTCTCGGGAGTGGGCAACTAGGCCGAATGCTGGCCATGGCGGCGAAATCCATGGGATATCGCGTCCATGTCTTTTCGCCGGAGTCCGACTCGCCAGCCGGCCAGGTTGCGGATTTGGAAGTTGTCGCTGCCTATGAGGACCTGTCAAAGGTACGTGAGTTTGCGGCGGCAGTCGACGTTCTGACCTTCGAATTCGAAAACGTACCCAGTGTGGCCAGTCGGGCAGCCGCTGAAAAAACGACAGTGCGGCCCTCGGGAGACATCCTGCACACGACGCAACACCGGTTGCGGGAGAAAACGTTTCTCCAACAATCGGGATTTCCGGTCCCCCCGTTTCGGGTGATCGATTCCCGTGCTGATTTGCAGGCGGCTGCAGTCGAGATTGGCTTTCCCGGAGTCCTTAAGACGGCTTCCTTTGGCTATGACGGCAAGGGCCAGCGGAAGATACTTTCTCTAGCCGATTTGGATCCGGCCTACGACGCGCTCGCTCCCGCCCAAGGTATTTATGAGGGGTTCGTGAATTTTGCGAAGGAAGTGAGCGTGGTGGCGGCGCGTACTGTTTCCGGGGAGTTCAAGGCTTTCCCGGTTTTTGAAAACGTCCACGCCCATCACATCCTCGACGTCACGTTTGCTCCGGCTGACCTCCCGCCATCATTGGCTCGGGAAGCCACCGATTTGGCCCGGAGAATCCTGGAGGCGTTGAATGTTGTGGGCCTGCTGACGGTGGAGCTTTTCGTGACCCACGAAGGCCAGCTGGTGGTTAACGAACTGGCGCCGCGTACCCACAATTCCGGGCATTTGACCCTCGACGCCTGTGTGACTAGCCAGTTCGAGCAGCAGGTGCGTGCGGTGTGCGGATTACCGCTGGGTTCTGTTGAGCTTCTTCGACCCGCTGCCATGGCGAATTTGTTGGGAGATGTCTGGCAAGGAGGAGAACCCGACTGGCGACGGGCGTTGGAAGATCCCTGGGTAAAACTGCATTTGTACGGCAAGACTGAACCCCGTGCCGGACGGAAGATGGGGCACCTCACGGCGTTGGGAGAAAATGTCCAGGATGCCGTGGCTCGGGTGCGGTTGGCGCGGCAGCGACTGTCCGGCTCGCCAGAAGCCTGAGTTTCGTTTGGCCCCGGCGGATCTATTCTGGTAGAAACAGCATGCGTTTCTCGTATGTCTCAAAGTGCTTCCAAGAAAGTTGCCGTGTCCGTGCGCCCCGAGTTTCAAAAACTCATGGCGGCGAACCGTTCCGAAATCGCCATCCGAATTTTTCGCGCCGCGACGGAGTTGGGGTTGAAAACGGTGGCGGTTTTCGCCCAGGAAGACCGGTTCTGCATGCATCGGTTCAAGGCCGACGAGTCGTACTTGGTCGGGCAAGGCAAAGGACCGGTGGCGGCGTATCTCGACATCGAGAGCATCGTGGCGGTCGCCAAGGAACGGGGCGTTGATGCCATCCATCCAGGCTACGGATTTCTCAGCGAGAACGCAGAGTTTGCGCGGGCTTGTGGACGGGCGGGCATCGTGTTTGTCGGGCCGCGTCCAGAGCTGCTCGAGATGATGGGTGACAAGACGGCGGCGCGTGCCTTGGCGGAGCGCATCGGTGTTCCCACGATACCGGGTACGGAGAAGCCGGTGGAAGATCGTGATGAAGCCCTGAAGACCGCCCGCCAAATCGGTTTCCCGCTCATCATCAAGGCCGCTTTCGGTGGGGGCGGTCGCGGAATGCGGGTGGTCCAAAAGTCCAGCGACCTGGCCCAATTGCTTGACGAAGCCCAAAGCGAGGCCGGCCGGGCCTTCGGCAATCCGGCGGTTTTCCTCGAGAAGTATATTCCGCGCGCCAAACACATCGAGGTGCAGATCCTGGGCGATCAGCACGGCAATGTGATTCACCTGCATGAACGCGACTGTTCCGTCCAGCGCCGCCACCAAAAGGTGGTGGAAGTCGCACCTAGCTTTGGTCTCCCGGAAGGCGTGATTAGCGAGTTGTGCGAGGCGGCGGCCAGGATGGCCCGTGAAGTGCATTACGACAACGCTGGCACGATCGAGTTCCTATACGACCTGGACACGCACAAATGGTTCTTCATCGAGATGAACCCGCGCATCCAGGTGGAACACACGGTAACCGAAGTCATTACCGGCCTGGACATTGTCCGCGCCCAGATCCTCATTGCCCAAGGCCACTCGTTGCACTCGCCTGAGGTGGGGATGCCCGCCCAGGACGCGGTGCCGCGCAATGGCTATGCGATCCAGTGCCGGGTGACGACGGAGGATCCGGAAAACAAGTTCATGCCCGATTATGGCCGTCTCCTGGCGTATCGGTCTCCCGGTGGTTTTGGCATCCGGCTGGACGGTGGCATGGGTTATTCCGGAGCCGTGATCACGCCTTTCTATGATTCGATGTTGGTGAAAGTCATCGCCAGCGGGCAATCGTACGAGATGGCCATGAACCGGATGCACCGGGCGTTGAGCGAGTTTCGGATTCGAGGCGTTAAAACCAACATCCCGTTCCTGGAAAACGTCATCGCCAACGGGAGTTTTCGGGCGGGCCAGGCGACGACCACGTTGATCGACACCACACCTGAATTGTTCCGGTTCATGGGGCGGAAAGATCGGGCGACCAAGTTGCTCAATTTCGTCGGCAACGTGATCGTGAATGGGAATCCACACGCGAAGGGTTACAAGCCCGAGAAGGCGCTCGCGGTACCCGTGGTTCCGAAATATAGCCTGGCAGCGCCGTTGCCCAAGGGAACGCGCGATCTTTTGCTGGAGCTGGGGCCGAAAGGGTTTGCCGAGTGGGTGGGCAAGCAGAAGCGGTTGCTGGTCACGGATACGACTTTCCGCGATGCACATCAATCGCTGATGGCCACGCGGGTGCGCACCTTTGACATGCTGGCCTGTGCTGCTCCGCTCGCGCAGCGATTGGGCGACGCACGGGACGGTTTATTTTCGTTGGAGATGTGGGGTGGCGCGACTTTTGACACCACCATGCGTTTCTTGGGGGAAGATCCCTGGGAGCGGTTGCGGCAATTGCGGCAACGAATTCCCAATATCTGTTTCCAGATGCTTTTCCGCGGCTCAAACGCCGTGGGTTATTCCAACTATCCGGAAAACGTGGTCGCGGGCTTTGTGAAACATGCCGCTGCTTCCGGCATGGATATCTTCCGGATCTTCGATTCGCTGAATTACCTGCCGAATTTGCGGGTGGCGATGGAGGCGGTGCAGGGGACACACGCGATTTGCGAAGGCGCCATTTGTTATACGGGCGACATCCTTGATGAGAAGCGCGACAAGTTCTCGCTGTCGTACTATGTGAAGCTCGCCAAGGAATTGGAGCGCATGGGGGCGCACATGCTGGCGATCAAGGACATGGCGGGTCTTTGCCGTCCGTTTGCCGCCAAGAAGTTGGTTAAAGCCCTGCGGGAGGAGATTGGTATTCCCATCCATTTCCACACCCACGACACTTCTGGGGTCCAAGCTTCGTCTATTTTGCAGGCGTCGGAAGCGGGGGTGGATGTGGTGGATCTGGCCTTGGCGTCCATGTCGGGTAGCACCAGCCAGCCCAACCTCAACTCCCTGGTGGCCTCGCTCAAGAATACCCCGCGTGATACCAAGCTGGATCTTGATGCCGTCAACGAATTTTCGGACTACTGGGAAAGGGTTCGGGAGTATTATGTGCCATTTGACACGGCTCCCAAAACGGGAAGTGCGGAGGTCTATCTCCACGAAATGCCGGGTGGCCAGTACACGAATCTCAAAGAGCAGGCCTCGAGTATGGGTGTTTCCCATCGCTGGCCGGAGATCGCCCGAACCTATGCGGAGGTCAACCAACTGTTAGGCGATATCGTTAAGGTCACGCCTTCGAGCAAGGTGGTGGGCGATATGGCGTTGTTCCTTTTCAGCCGCGGTATTCGGCCGGCGGATGTCTTGAATCTTGAGCCCGGGGTCACGCCGTTTCCCGAAAGCGTGGTGGATATGCTCTCCGGCGGCTTGGGATGGCCGGAAGGCGGCTGGCCTGCCGGGATCTCGCGCGTGGTATTGGGCGAGAAACGTTATGCCGAGGCCCGGAAGAATTATGAAAAGCGCGTGGTGCCCGGGGCCATCGCCACTCCAGCCGACCTGGAAAAGGTCAGGGAAGAGATTTCAGGCAAGCTGAAGCGAACCGCCACGGATGACGATCTGTTCAGCTATCTGATGTACCCCCAGGTTTTCCTGGATTTTGCCCGCCAGCAAAAGGAATTCGGGGATTTGAGCGTCCTGCCGACCTCCACGTTCTTCTATGGCTTGCGCCGGGGCGAGGAAATCAGCATCGACATCGAGCAGGGCAAGACTCTTATCGTGCGCTTGATCAGTGTGGGTGAACCGGACAAGGACGGTCGCCGCACGGTTGCCTACGAACTCAACGGCATGGGCCGGGAGACGTTCATCACCGACAAGAAGGTGGCGCCGCAGACCAAGAGCAGGTTGAAGGCGGATCTGGCCGACGCCATGCAGATTGGCGCTCCCATCCCCGGCTTGGTATCCAGTATCGCCGTGAGCGTCGGACACAAGGTCAGCAAAGGCGACAAGCTGTTAATGATGGAAGCCATGAAAATGCAGACCACCGTGACCGCACCTGAGGACTCCGTGGTGGAAGCGGTGCACGTGGCCGTCGGGGAGACGGTCGAAAGCAAGGATCTGCTTATCAAGCTGCGAAAAGCTTAATAGCGAACCGTTGGAAAAAGAAGAGGGCCGCGCAGCTTGGCTGGCGTGGCCCTTTTTCCTTTATCACGCCGGAGGGGTATCAACACCTCCGGCGTGATGTTCCGGTATAGATTATACGGGAGGTTTATTCCCGCATTGTTTCGGGATCCAGACCGACCGACTTGGCCCAGTCACGATAGGCGAAAGGGGAGATCTCGCTGGGCTTGATTTCGCTGCGGCCGCCCCAGAACACATTGGTATAAGAGACGGAAATCCCCGCTTCTTCCAGGTGTTTATCGATGGCGGCCTTGTGGGCGAGAACCATTTCCTTGTCTGTGCCGTGGGCCACGCCCATGACGTTTACATTGCGAAACTCGGGGCCGCCTTCGCGCCAATAGGCGTGGGTCATGATGTGGTGCCGGCCCACTTCGCGGCCGGCGTCGATTTCGCGCCCGGCGGGCACGGCCCAGTGGAAAAGGGCGTTGAATCGGGTGACACGTTCACCTGTGGACAGCGTTTTGACGTGTTCGAGGAAGGTGCTGAAACGACCGATCACTTTGCGTAGGTCCAAATCGGTGGCGATTTCGCAGAAGACCTCTAGCGGCAGGTCTGCCTCCGCCGCCCGTTTCTTCCAGGGCTCGGCGCAGATTTCGTCAGGCGAGAACTCTCGTTTCAGTGCGGTGAGGACCCGCCATTCCAGTTCAGTCAATTGGACAACCTGGACGTCCATGGCCTCGGCTAAAACGTCCGCCCGGCTTCCGGGTTCCATGCCGCGGCGTCGAACGTGGCCTACGCCGAGGGCAAACAGTTTGCGAGCCGGCATTAAGCGATAGGTTTCCGCGCCGATGCGTTTGGCGAGATATTGGGCGTGTTTTTGCAGGGAATAGCCCTGGGGAACTTTGAGGGTGGTCCAAAGGCGATAATTCGAACCCGGCGTCGCGGCGTCGGTGGAGCGAACAACGACATGTCCGGAAAAAGGATCTTCTTTAAACAAGTAGTCGAATCCGGCGTCCGTGCGATCGATTGGCACCTGCCAAGCGCACAGCGCTCCGTCGGCCAAGCTTGTTGCCAGGAGTGTTTGCCGCACGCGTCGGATGACACACGCTTCAAGCATGCCGCCTAGACGCGACAATACCGTTTCCAGAGGGAGTTCAGCGAGTCGGCTGATTTCCAGGAAGGGATCCCGGTGAAAACCTTGGATACGGTCTTCGCTGACCGCCAGTATCTGGCTATTGATCGGATCGGTCGTTTCGACCGGTACCACCGTGTTCATGAGGGACAAGAAGATGGCACAATTCGACCCCATCGTCAGCGCAATGTTGATGTGTTGGCGGGATTGACCGGCGGGTAGCGGGAGTCAAAATAGCCAAAACTACCGTGATCTCAATGGGATGGAGCGTTTCGAAAGTCTGCGGAAGCTCCATGAGAGGACATTTTTTGGCGTGTGAAGAGCAAAAGGGGTTCGTCTCGGAGGCCCTCGCGAGAACGTGGATTCGTTGATGTGATATAAATATTTAGAATGTGGATTCGTGGTGGTTTACTGAGTATTTCAGCGGAAAAGAGGGGAGGGAGATTTGTCTCACGCGGAGACGCGGAGAAGAGGGGGAATTTGAACCACGAAACACACGAAAGAAGAAGCCTTCGTCGCGG
>DATJII010000221.1:0-4373 GCA_035493435.1 Candidatus Limnocylindria bacterium
GATCGGGGTGAACAGGTCCGTGGGAATTCCCAACGAGTAGTAGACGGTTGCGCTATAGAAATCGACGTTGGCGTGCAAGCCCTTCCGCTCCAGCATCAGCGATGCGATGCGTTCGGACATCTGGATCCACTTGGGTTCGCCAAGTTTGGTGGAGAGAATCTGCGCCATCCGTTTCAGGTGCGGGGCGCGAGGATCCAGGACTTTGTAAACCCGGTGGCCGATGCCCATGATCTTTCGCTTCTGGGCCAGACTTTCTTCAACGAAGGCGTCCACCTTATCCAAGGAACCAATTTCCTTGAGCATCTTGATGACCCCTTCGTTGGCCCCGCCGTGGAGCGGCCCCTTCAAAGTGCCTATAGCCGTCGTGATCGCCGAGTACATGTCGCTCAGAGTGGCAATGGTCACCCGGGCGCTGAAGGTCGAGGCATTCATGCCGTGGTCGGCATGCAGGACGTAACACATGTCCATGGTGCTCTCTTTCTCCGCAGAGGGCACTGTTCCCTCTAGCATGTAGAGGAAGTTCGCCGCTTCACCCAGCTTCGGATTCGGCGCTACCAAGGGCAATCCCTGGCGGGAGCGATGGAAATAGGCGGTAATGACAGGAATCTGGGCAATCAACCGCAAGCCCTTGCGACGTTGCGCATCCATGTTGTCGTCATCCGCCGTGGTGTCGTAGCAGCCCAAGGCGCTGACCCCGGTGCGAATTGCATGCATCGGCGGCGTGTCTTTCGGGAAATGAGTGACAATGTCTATCACCCCTTGCGGCAATTCGCGATAACCCGCCAGCACCGACTTCAATTCGGCCAACTCACGAACGTTCGGCAGATGATTGTGGTACAGAAGATAAACGACCTCCTCGTAGGTCACGGCTCCGGCGAGTTCGTTAATGTCGTAACCGCAATAGATCAACTGGCCAATGTCGCCGCGCACATCGCTTAACCGAGTGTTTGCCGCTACGATGCCTTCCAGTCCCTTCGTAAAACTTGTACCTGCCGCCTCTGTACTCATGAGTATGGAGAGAAATGAGTCAAAAATTCGCCCTAAATCCAACGGCAGTCTGTTGGCGCTCCCCATCAAGCGTCAACGGATTTCAGTGAATCTTGCCCAAACAGGTGACGATCGAAACGATCCGTGCCATTTTCCCCAGCGGTCAGTCCCAAGAAACGAATGAACTCGATGCTTTCGATCATCATTCCGGCTTACAACGAAGAGAAGTTGCTACCGGAAACACTGCGCGCCGTGAATGACGCACGGAGCGTGTTCTCGGCGGCTGGATGGAATTCGGAAGTCATCGTTTGCAATAATAATTCGACTGACCGCACCGGCGAAATAGCAGTGGCGCACGGCGCCACCGTGGTCTTCGAACCCATCAATCAAATTGCCCGAGCCCGAAACGCCGGCGCGGCCGCGGCGCGGGGAAACTGGCTGCTTTTCATTGACGGTGATTCCATCCCTTCCCCCGCCCTCTTCGCCCAAGTCCTGAAACACATCGAGTCCGGTCGGATCCTCGCCGGCGGGTGCTTGATGGACATTAGCGGACCCCAGTCGCTCATCATTCAACTCGCCAAAGTATGGTCCCTGATCAGCGTCACCCTGCGCCTCATGGCCGGGGCCTTCATCTTTGTGGAAGCCAATGCCTTCCGGGAAATTGGCGGTTTTAGTCATGAACTATTCGCAGGGGAAGAATTGGATCTCTCGAAGAAGTTGAAAAAGGTCGCCCGCGCGAGAAAATTGCGGCTCACCATCATCACTTCACCACGTTTACTGACCTCGGGACGAAAGGCACATTTGTACCGACCCAAGGAGATTGCCGTTTTCCTCTTCAAGGCTACGCTTCGCCCTTTTCATGTGCTCAAGCAACGGGACCAATGCGGCATTTGGTACGACGGACGCCGGTAACCCGGCAAAAAAGAAATGTCCGGCCCCGGGTGGAGCGTCCATACTAAGTTGTGGAGCGCGAAACGAGCGATCACGACCTGCTCATAGCTTATGCAAAAGACGGTTCCGACGTGGCCTTCACGGAACTGGTTCAACGTCACGCCCATGCCGTTTATGCCTCAGCTCTGCGCCAGACCGCTAATCCGTCTCTGGCCGAGGAGGTTACGCAGGTCGTGTTTATTCTGCTAGCTCGCAAGGCTGGCTCTTTGAAGCCGGGCATCGTGGTGGCGGGCTGGCTTTTTCGGGCAACTCAATTTACCGCAAAGGATATCATGAAAGCGGAACGACGGCGGTTACATCGAGAGACAACGGCGTTCGAGGTGGCGGCAGACGAATTGACGCCCGTCGAATCGGCCGACGAACAGGCCTGGAGCGGCGTCTCCACGAAACTGGACGCCTGCCTCGCGCAGCTCAGCGAATCCGACCGGCACGCCGTACTGCTTCGTTTCTTCGAGAATCGCTCGCTAGCTGAAGTGGGCACCTCCCTGGGGGTGGCCGAGGACGCGGCTCGTAAACGGGTTCGCCGCGCTCTGGACCGCCTTCAATTGTTGCTGGAAAAGGCCGGGGCTCCCATCGGTCAAGGCGGCATGGAATCGCTTTTGGATCAGTTCGCCGCTCCGAAGGCTCCCCAGCATGTGCTGGGTGCCGCCGTCGGAGCTGGTGTGATGGCGCATTTGACCCAGAAAAGCGTTCTGGATGCCGCCGTCGGGCGTCTCGCGCGTCACCTGCTCTGGCAACAATGGAAACCTTGGCTGGCCGCCGCTGCCTTGGCGGGTGGACTCACCACGACTGCCGCCTTTTCTTACCACCATTTCGCAGTCCCCAACCGGATGGTGTCCAAGAGCTTGGACGATTACCGGCCCGCTGGGTTTCCCGATGCCAACAAAGTCCACAACTTCGTACGTGATCTGCAAAAAGCCACGGGGAGTGAGGACAAGGAATCGTTGGCGGCATTGGTACGCTATCCCTTGCCAGTGAATCGTCACGACGGGACGGTTTTGATCCAAAATGCCACCGAGTTCTCCGCGAAATTTGAGGATTTATTTGCCGGACGCCCGAGCAAGGTCATTTTGAAATGCCCTCCCAATGGCCTTTATTGCGATAATCGCGGGATCATGATTGGGGCGGGCGAAATCTGGCTGGGACCGGATCGGACGGATGCCACCGATCCACAACCGCGAATCATTGCCCTGAATTTGGACCGTTGATCGCTGATTGGCTCGTTCGAAAACCCACCCAGTCCAATCCCAAATGCCCACTTTCGACGCGCACGCAGGACCGGTGCCTGGCACGGCTTCGGATCGCGGCATCGCGTTTGGGCGTGGAGGACCGCCGCGTCGCGCGGTTCTGTCCAGTGACGGTTTTTCACTGATCGAGATGCTTACGGTCGTGTCCATCATGGGCGTGCTCGCTGCCTTGGTTTTTCCCGGGATGTCGACGGCGCGCCAGCGAGCGAGTTCTCTGCGTTGCGCACAGAACTTGCGACAGATTGGCATGGGGATGCGCCTGTATGCCGATTCTGACGCCGCTGGCCTCCTTCCGGGCAGCGCCGCTCCCGGACGGCCCCCGATCGGACTGAATCCCTGGCCCACCTGGATCTACACCTTGACCAACCAAATCGGCGGGATAGAGAAACTGAGGATTTGTCCCAGCGACACTTTGCGAGCCCTCTTACGCACCAACTTCGGCTGCAGTTACGTGCTCAATGAATACACTGCGGCGGACGCCCTACGGTCACCCTCTCCAGTCACCGGCCCAGACGGCAGCACCGTTTTGACGGTCAGCCCTATCCGACGCTTGGATTCGATTCAAAACCCTTCGGGAACCATCCTAGTGTTTGAAGCTTCGCGGCTAAGCCAGCAGATCGGCGATCTGCAAACCCACCCTGACGCTTGGTTTTTCGGCTGGAACTACGTGCTGGCCGATATCGATCCCTACCGACACGGAAAGGGAGCCAACTACCTTTTTGCGGACAACCATGTCGCCCAAATCCCGGCCAGCGACCTGAAGAAACGCATTGAGAGCGGCGATAATTTCGCCGTGCCCCCCCCTTGAACGAATGCACCGGGTAACTCACATCGTCCTTCGACTCGCGATCTTTCTTTGTGCCATCGTCCGACTAACTGCGCAGGACGGAGCGCCTACGTTTTCGACCAATCTCACGACCGTATTGTCGACTGCGTCGGCGGGATCGTTGAGCGTCATCGGATGGGGAGCAGTGGATACGGGGCCATACCAGTCGATCGATTTTGGCCAGGTAGTCCTGGGTGATTTTCGGGGCTTTTACGCCTCCACGAATGCTCCCGATTGGGGCACCAACAGTCCCGGCAACGTGCCCGACCTCTTGGAGACCGCCTCCACAGTGGCGTTGGCCTGTGGCGAGTATCACACTCTCTTGCTCAAACGTGACGGTTCTCTGGTGGCTCGAGGCTGGA
>DATJII010000222.1:0-6867 GCA_035493435.1 Candidatus Limnocylindria bacterium
CAGAAGGTGTTGCAGCGCTATAAGGATCTTCAGGACATCATCGCGATCCTGGGTATGGATGAATTGAGCCCGGACGACAAGCAGACCGTCTTCCGCGCCCGCAAGATCCAGAAGTTCCTCAGCCAGCCGTTCACGGTGGCCGAACAGTTCACCGGTCGCAAGGGCAAGCAGGTGCCCGTGGCGGAGACTGTCCGCAGCTTCAAGGAAATCCTTGAAGGCAAGTACGACGACGTCCCCGAGGCCAACTTCTACATGAAGGGTGGCATCGACGAGATCCGCGAAGGTTAACGTTTATAGTTTTAGGGGCGGACCTTAACCGGTCCGCCCCATTCACTCTACAAATCCATGGCTGCAACGCTGACATTGGAAATAGTCACTCCCGAGGCGAAGATCTACTCGGAGCAAGTGGACATGGTGACCCTGCCGGGTATCGAGGGCGAGATGGGCATCTACCCGATGCATTTGCCGCTCATGACCCAAATCACGCATGGCGAAATCATCGCCCGCAAGGGAGGGATGGAACATTTCCTCGCCGTCGGCGAAGGGTTTGTCCAGATTACGGGTGACCGCGTGGCCATCCTGACGGACATGGCGATCAAGGCCGAGGACATCGACGAAGCCCGGGCTGAGGAAGCCCGCCGCAAGGCCGAAGCTCGCCTGAACCAACAGGTCGGCGAAGAAGAGCAGGCGCTCGTGGAGGCCTCCCTGGCCCACGCGCTGACCCAGCTCAACCTGCGCCGTCGCCGTTCGGGCCACTGAACGAAGCGGGATGGTATAGATTTCTCGAAGCCCGGCGTTTTGCCGGGCTTTTCGTTTATGGGCCTCTTATAAAGAGGGTTTGGGCCTTCTGCTTCCGGAAAAACAAGAAGCCGATTTTCACTCCTGCCCGCGCACCCATGGGGATCGAGGCTCTGGTGTGCTTTCTGCCCGGGCTTTTCTCGCTCTGGCTGAAACTGCTGGCCGAACGAAGCGACTTCCAAGGCGGCAGGTCCGCCAAGCCTGCGCAGCCGCTCTCCATGCGCTTCGCGTTTGCGAGGCGCGCGGGGTTCTTCATCACGCGCGCCGGGAGGGCAGGTGTCTTGCGGCCAGGAACACCATGCCTCCTAATATAAGCAAGACAGGTGGCGAGATCGGTGACATCAACGTCGCAAGAACAAAGACCAGACCGAGGGCCACGCTGGCCAAGATGCCCATCCAACGGAACAGGGCAAAGGCACCGGCGGATGGAATTCGTCCAATAAACAGGGATCCGTATCGAAGCAGGACTGCCCCCGCAAGCAGGACTCCATAGACCGGCCACCGCTTGAGCAGGTGGATCCAAATTGAAAATACCTGGCCGCCGCCCGAAGTGGTATCCTGGAGGTTGAAGCCGTTGAATCTATATATCTTACCGGCTACCGGGATCCACCCCCATCCACCGTATTCGTAGACCTCCACGCGATCGTCCAACACCCGCAGGATCATATCCGTGTCGTGGCCTGTTTGCGCGAGGGTGGTTTGATCCGGGGTCCGGAAGGCGATCGATACGGGGTCGCCCCTGAGAATTCCGTCCGTATAACATTCAACGATCGAAATGGAAACCCCATCCTTCCGATGAAACGTCCCGGCGAATGCCTCGTAATCCCGATGCGCCGAGGCCCGGAGGCTGGACAGAAAAAGCCAGCCTGCGAAGCAAAGACAAAACGATGATTTCACGGACACACAGTTAGAAGACCGGCTATCATCCCCGAGCTTCAATACTCCCAAGGCAGGGGCTCCATTGGCCAAGGATGGCGGTCACCTCTTCACCGCCTGGTAAATCGGTCCCTTGAGTGCCCATTCCAGCATGAACGCATAGGGCATGGTCTGTTCCATGGTCACTACGATGAGGTCATCCTTGGGCGAGACCCAATAGTGGGTGCTGGCGGCTCCGCCCCAGCCATATTCCCCGACGGGCCCGGCGGGATCCCACTTGTCTGAGGAGGCCACGCGTACGTTAAAGCCGAGGCCGAATCCCACGCCGTCGCGCAGTTCCTTGCCGAACCGGATGGGCATGGCTTCGTCTGGGAGATTGTTGTGAGTCATCAAGTCAGCCGTCTTCGGTTTCAGGATCCGGACTCCGTGAAGTTTGCCTGCTCCCTGCACCATGGCGATGAAGCGAACGTAGTCCCGCGTGGTGGAAACGAGCCCGCCCCCACCGGAAAGGAATCGTGGTTTGGTGAGGTATTGGCTGCTACCGGGAGCGTCCTGTAGTTTGAGACCGCCTTTGCCGTCTGAGAAATAGGAAGAGGCAAATCGGCTCGCCTTTTCCGCTGGGACGTAAAATCCGGTGTCCTTCATATCCAACGGCGTGAAGATCCGTTTCTGGAGAAACTCGTCAAAGGGCATCCCAGAGGCGACCTCGATTACGCGACCCAGGACGTCCACGCTTACGCTATATTGCCATTGGGTTCCGGGTTCATAGGCCAGCGGAATCTTGCCCAAGGCCGCGCACATCGTTTGCAGATCCACGTCGCGATCCAGGATCTTGGCCAGACGGTATTGCCGGTCGGGCTCGCCTTCACCACCGCCGTAGGTTAGCCCAGCGGTGTGTCGCATCAGGTCCCGGACGGTCGGTTCCCGTTTGGCCGGATGGACACCTTCCGGGCTCCAGACTTTCGGGTCTTTGAATTCGGGGATGTACTTGGAGACGGGGGCATCAAGCTCCAGTTTTCCTTCGTCCACCAAGACCAAAGCACCCGCCGTGGCAATGCCTTTGGACATCGAGAAGATACGAAAAATGGTATCTTCCGTCATCGGAGTCTTGGCTTCGATGTTCCTCTTTCCGAAGGCCTTGAAGTAAGCCACCTTGCCGTGGCGGACTACTGCGATCGTGGCCCCCGCCAGTCGGTTGCTCCTGATCAGGTCCTCAACGATTTGGCCCGCGCCGTCCAACTTGGCCGCCGAAAGGCCCACTTGTTCCGGCTTAACCACGGGGAGTTCGGCCCCGAAGGTCAGGCTGCCCAAGGCGAGCGCGGCTGTTATTCCCAAAAGCCCATGGCGAAAAAAAGAGGTGGTCACGCAGGGTAGTTTTGATCTTTCGAGCCGATTGTCCAGTGGAAGCTCGCGCTTGTAATGCCCGCTCGGGGCGTCATGTTCCTTGGGAAATGTGGAGTGCCAGGTCTCAATGGCGGGTTTGGTTGTTGCTGGCCTGGATGGCTTTGCTGGGGCGCGCTTCGGCCGAGCCGGGCGTTGTCTATCTGGTGCTGGGATCGGACACCGCCGTCTGGAACTGGCCCGGTGGGGTCAATATCTATGTCCACACCAATCACTTCTCCCCCGTTCTCTATACCGATCCCGCCGGCAGCGCCTACCAGGTCATGGATCCGGCTTTTCGCTCCCAATTTGTCGACTCTTACGGCGGACGCCTGAAAATGACGTGGTGGATGCTGGTTGGCAGCGTCTACGGACTTTCCGATAACCGGGACGTTCCGATCCCGAACCAGATGCCCTTATATCTGATGCGCAAATATCATGGTGACGCGCTGAAGGCATTGGGCGACGAATTGACGCTTCACTACCACACCTTCCTCTGGAGCGACTATAATGGCGATGGAACCTATTATTGGAACCAGTCCAAGACCTTCAATGAATGTCGCGGCGATTTCGACAAAGCCATTGCGCAGTCGTTGATCGAGGAGGAGGTCTTCACCGTCACCTTTCGCAGTGGCTGGCATTTCATGGACAACGAGTGGCAAGCCTATGCGGACCGGCTTTGGCCCTATAACATGGATAACAATTCGCCGGTCAAATCCTTTACGCCGAATGAACCGTACCTCAACGTGATCGATTGGTCGCAGGCGCCCACCAATTTCGTCCCGTTCCATCCTTCGCGCGCCAATTACCAGGTGGCCGGGGATGGCACAGGTTGGAACGTTCGATCGGTGAAGATGCCCAGTGTCACCCAGCCCTTGGTGGATAGTATTTTCGTCGCAGCGCAGGGTGGCGCCGACCAGGTCGTGTCCCTCTGGGCGCACTTGCCGGAATTCGATTTTCTCAGCCAGATTGCGCGAATGGACGCGCTTATCCATACCGCTGCGTCGAACTTTCCCGCCGTTAAGTTTCGCTACTGCACCGCCGTTGAAGCCATGCAGCGCTGGCGGCAAACCCACGACACCGAACCGCCCAAGCTGGAAGTCGCAGACGCCAATTTGCGGGGATGGCCAGCCCTGCGCATAACAACCGACGAGCCCATCTATCAATCGGAGCCTTTTGTGGCCTTCAAGGACGTCTCGGAAAACTACCGAATCCTGAGGTGTTCTCCCTCTGGAACGAATTCGTGGCTGGTGCGGCTCCCAGAACCTCGATCGTCGTGGGCCAAGGTGGGCGTCGCCGTCACCGATCCCGCCGGGAACCTAACCACGCACATCGTGCGTTATGTTCCCGACGACGTGTTTGTCGATAACCTGGATCCGGGTTATATGGAGTTGTCGGGAGTATGGACCAATGCCTATCGCTTGGCCTGGGGAACCAATGCCCGCGTTGCCCTGTTTCAATCCAAGGAAACGGCATCGGCCCAGTGGAATTTGCCGGTGACCGAGGCGCGCAAATATGCCGTCTCATTTCAAGTTCCCTCAGCAACGAATATCAACGCGTCAGTCTTCTATTCCATCGTGTCTGGAACAAACGCTCTCGCCACCACTCACGTTTGGGGATACATCCCGGCCAATCGCTGGTTGCCGGTGGGTACAGTGACTCTGAATCCGGCGAAATCCAATGTCCTGACCTTGTCCGCAACCGGTTGGCCGGATACGCAATCCGTTGCCTTGGCAGACGTGGTAAAAGTGTCTCCCTTGGTGTTGCGGCGTGATTTCGTCCGAGTTGTCACGAACGAAGTCGATGTCACCACCGCCAACCTTGTTTGGTCGAGCCTGTCTCCTTCCACCGGCTGGGTGGACTACGGGGAAGACATACGTTATGGCCGACAAACCTCGCGAGAAGCGCTGCTGGCCACCAACCACGTAGCGACCTTGAGCGGACTCCTGCCGGGCACCCGTTACCAATACCAGATAACCGCCCAGGCCGATGGCGACGGCTACACTGTCCAAGGCGAATTTCTCACCAGCCAGCTTGATGCAGGAGCCCAAGCTCCCACACTCAAGATTCTCCGCTCGGGCGATGCGGTCACGCTTTACTGGAATGGCGAGGGCTTTGAATTGCAATGGGCCGATGGCGCGAGAATTGACGGGTCGGGATGGAATTCCATCGAGCCAAAAAACCAAACCAGCCCGTGGCAGGTTCCCGCGGACCGGTCGGGGCTATATCGCCTCCGAGGCAGTGAATAAAGGCAGTGCCCGTTGGGAGGCCAAAAAACGGGCGGAGTTATCATAACCCCTATCTCAAGTGGCGAGACCATGACTTTGCCTGCCCAGCCCACTACGGGTAGTGTCGAGCCTAGGGGTGGCGGCCTCGAAACCGCCACCTTCCCCCACAAATAAGTGGTTGCAGGGACGGGAAGTATGCCTATCCTCACCCGAATGCGTCCACGCAGGATAGTGGTGGGGTTAGGCTTGGGTTCGCTGGCAATACTGCTGGCGGGCTGTGGCGGGTTTTCCGCCAACCAAGGCATTTCCCCTGCCTCTTTGTTCCTTCCTGGGCTCATCCAAAACACTACGCCTCAGCCAGTTCCAACTCCGGTGACAGGACCGGAAACGGCCTCTCATTCAGGAGACGAAGTCGTAGTGGCTTCCGTTCGGAATTAATCCAGCACTATGCGGTTTCCACTCGCGTTAACGGTCAAAATTGCCCGGCACATCATCAAGCACAAGCTGAAGCGGACACCACGCTTCGCCATGGTGCTCCAGCTTGAACCGTTGCACACCTGCAACCTGACTTGCACCGGTTGCGGACGTATTCGTGAGTACTCGACGAGCTTGAAGGACATGGTCCCGCTCGAGACTTGCCTCGAAGCCGCCCGTGAATGTGATGCCCCCATGGTGTCGATTTGCGGTGGGGAACCCCTGATTTATCCGAAGATCGAGGAACTGATCGCCGGTTTGCATGCCCAAGGCCGGGTCATCTATGTCTGCACGAATGCCATGTTCATGCGCAAGAAGATGCGCGAATATATGGCCGCCCATTTTTCGCCCGAAATCGACTCCCAACTTCACGAGTTGACCAAGGCTGGCTTGGTGACCGACAAGGAAGCGGAAGTCATCCGCAAGTCCGACGAGGCCGCCAAGAAGAAGGTGGTGATCGCTCCCAGCAAATGGATGTACTGGAACGTCCATGTGGATGGCCTGGAGTTCACCCACGACTTGATCGTCGAGCGCGAAGGCGTTTTCAAGGAGTGCGTCGCGGCGATCCGAATGGCCAAAATTCTTGGCTATCAGGTGGCTACGAACACCACGGTTTACAAGGAAACCGATGCCAACGAGATCGAGTCGATGTTCAAGTACCTGAGCTCGCTCAATGTCGATGGGCACACGATTTCGCCAGGCTACGACTACGACGCCGCCAAGAAAGACATGGCCAAGCGCCTCGGTCGCGATCCCAAGGATTTCTTCCTGACCCGCACGCTGACCCGGGAGAAATTCAAGAACATCGAGAAATGGGGCAAGATGTTCACCATTTTTGGCACGCCGGCTTATCAGGAATTCCTCGCGGGCAAGCGGGAATTGACCTGCACCGCTTGGGCCATTCCCACCTTTAACGTCCGCGGTTGGAAAGCGCCCTGTTACCTGATGACCGATGGCCATTACAGCCATTATCAGGAGATGCTGGACAAGGTGGATTGGGAGAAGTACGGCGTCGTGGAAGGTGTCGCCCGCGATCCTCGCTGCGAAAACTGCATGGTGCACTGCGGCTACGATCCGAGTGGCGCGTTGAGCAACAAGCCGCGCGATAGCT
>DATJII010000223.1:0-4494 GCA_035493435.1 Candidatus Limnocylindria bacterium
CGTCGCAGCGCCTTCTTATGCCGGGACCCGTCGAAAGTGCCACCTATTTCGCAAACGAGGCTTGCCGATCGATTCAATATGAAATACGCGACCCTGGCCCCGTGGCTCCTTCAGAAGCACACCACGAGCGGGACCGGGAACCCCTAAAATGTCGACTCAGGCCGCGGGCACGAGTTTCGGGGGGTTGGGCGCCGCGAGATCGGCAGGCAGGCACTGGCATAGAAACCCCGCCAGTTTCCCCGCCTTTTTAATCATATCGGCTTCCTCCTGGGAAAGCTCAATGCAACGGGTGGCGGCGCTGTCCTTGCTATAGGTAAGGATCGAGATATAAGCGCCGGTCCGCACCTCGGTCACCTGAAGCTGCCCCTGCCCCCTGATTCGCCGGCCTTCCAACATGAAGTCAAAAAGGATGGGCTGGCCGTCCAAATCCGAAGCGGACCATTTCTGGAGCTTCACCAGGGGGTAGGCGCTATTCATACCGGAGCACGACATTCTAAAATTCACCGGAATTGTAAAGCTAAATTGCCTCGCCTGGCCCATTTCCCGGTCTTATAGCATTATCTGATAACGCTTTCGCAAAAGTGTGCAAAACGCGTCGACAACGAGATGCGTCGATGAGTTGCTGCGCAACTTGTTGACGGATATGCCCAAACAGCGTCGGCATTTATTGCAAGTATTTTGACCCAAGGGAAATCCAATGGCAGGGCGAGATCAAAAGGCTGACCAGAGCTCTCATCCAAGTTTTCGCCATCCCATCCACAGTTGGACCCACACAAGGTGAATAATCGGTGAATAAACTGCCACGAGACCTTCCTCTATCCTTGTATCTTTTTAGGGACAGTCACTCTACCTGGCGACAACAGGAATTCTCTTGCTGGCAGAATGTTAATAAGTGACAGGCAGGCGTGCGCCCGAACCGCATTCCTATGCCATTGGCCTCATCACGCGCGACCCCCGCCGTCTTTTGGCATCCCTTTGGCTAATGCCCTACCATGAAGAGTATCCGCGAGCAATTGATACACGAATTGCAAGATACCATAAGCGCAGAGCAACGTCTGATTCGCAGGTTGCGCGGAGGGCAAAAAACGTCTTCATGGACGCCGTTGCGAATGGTCGCTGCGGATTATCGGGCCTTGATCAGACGCCATCAGGCACGGCTAGACGTGCTGTTCAACCAATTGGGAGCCAATGGGGTGGAAACAAGACCGCCATCCAAAGTGATCTGGACAAACAATCGCCACGCGCACGAGGATCTTACCCCCTCCACAGATTCGGGCGCCTCGTCAGACAACCCCGATTTCGACGAGCAAGGATTGGTGTTGCAAGACGCAATACCCGTCGGCCGCAATTTCAGGACACCCCGAAAGCACGCCCTTTTCGGAGGAATCCGTTCCGGACTCCTTTGCATCGCAAGCCTGGCCCGATTCCATCCTTTCATATAAGGCGGATGGGCAAATCGGCCCTCGAGGCCTTAGCCGGACTCATGCGATCGAGAAGGAAGGCCTTGCGCCGGAGATTCCTTCGAGCTGCGAGGCGTGAGGAGGGCGCGTATTGAATCCCAATACGCAACCGACGAACAACCAAGCAGGTCGAAGGAAGATCAAGCAAGGACGACTGCGTCGACTGCATGATTCCGGCTTAGTGCCGCTTGATGCCCCACCGCTCGGTGAAGGGCCAGAAGACGAACAACGACTTGCCGATGACCTTTTCCTCGGGGAAATCGCCCCAGTCGCGGCCATCGTTGCTGTTCATCGTGTTGTCGCCAAAACAGAGGAAATGATGCGGCTTCACCTTGAAGACACTGTCGCCGTCGGGGAATAGCTTCGCACCAGAGCGACCGTTGGTGGCGATCCACACCTTCTGGTTCACATGCCCGGAGTAATGATCGGCCACGGGAGGCGTCTTGGGGTCGAACGAATACACGTTTTCGAAACCGGGGGTGCTGGAATCGAGTTTCCGCCCATTGATATAAACATGGCGGTCGTCGCCGATCCGCACCTCTTCTCCATCCATGGCTATCAACCGCTTGATATAATGAGTACCCTGCGTGATGCCCGGAATACCGCTGGACTTGAACACGACGGTCTCCCCTCGGTGAGGACGCCGGAAATTATAGGTGAGGCAATTGACAAAAAGCCGGTCACCCGTGGACACCTTCACCTTGATGATATCCTCCCCTTTCTTGAAGAACGCCTTCTTGATCTGCCCGAGCGATTCATCCACCAGGCCCATGTGGACGAAGAAGTTTTCCGTAGAGATCGGAATGTCGTAGGTCTCTTCTGTCGAGGGTATGGGCAACCCGTCGGGTCCCACCGGCGAAAGGGTCAATAGCTGGTGCTCAAACAGATGAAAATTCCCCAAGTTCAGCGCTGTGGCTTTTTTGGGGGCCGCCGTAATGGCGCCGTCCGCCCGGGCCACAACATGAATATATCGGTCCCCCTTGATCCACCGGTCCCAAACCGCTTCCAGTCCCGTCGGAATCTTGACATCGGGTTTGCCCCGCAAATCATGCCCGGTGATACCCCAGAAAGTCGGCTGCGCGGAACCCGTGGGAATTTCCATCGGCTGGGCGAAGAACTGGCGGAATGCAAAAAGAAGGACCGCCATCGTGAAAAAGCCCTCAATGTTCTCCCGCGTGGAGGCATTAGGGTACACCTTGAACCACTTCTGAGCCGTCTCATCCAATCTGTCCATCCCCGCCTTGATCTGCTCGATGGTTCCCGTACGGCGAAGTTCCTTGAGCGTGGCAATTCCCTGTTCGATCTCGGCCAGGTTCTTTTCCGGAAGCTCGTCCCGCTGATGGTTCAGGATCTTTTCGGCCGCTTCGATAACCTGGCCAGCCTTGCGTACCGTGCGGGAGAATAAGGAGCGAAACAGCATAATCTGGACAGGATGGGTGAAAAATCAGTTCGTCTTCAGCACTTCGATAAACGCTTCCTGCGGAATGTTCACGGATCCGATGGATTTCATCCGCTTTTTTCCTTCCTTCTGCTTTTCCAGCAATTTGCGCTTTCGGGAAATATCGCCGCCATAGCACTTCGCAGTCACGTCCTTGCGCATCGCGCTGACCGTTTCGCGAGCCACGATTTTACCGCCGATGGCAGCCTGGATGGCGACTTGAAATTGCTGGGTGGGAATCACTTCCTTCAGCTTTGCGGCCAAGGTTCGGCCCCGGGCTTCGGCCTTCGACCGATGCACCAGGCACGAGAACGCGTCCATCGGCTCGCCATTGACCAGCATGTCCAGCTTTACCATGTCGCTGGCTTCGTAACCGTCCGGCTCGTAATCCATCGATCCGTACCCTCGGGTGACCGATTTGATGCGGTCATGGAAGTCGATCAGGATCTCATTCATCGGGATGCGGCACGTGAGCATCACACGCCGTGCATCCAGGGTTTCCGTCGTTTTGACCGTGCCCCGTTTTTCCGAGATGAGCGACATGATGTCGCCAATGCTGTCGTTCGGACAGATCACGAACGCTTTCACGACCGGTTCCCGGATTTGCTCAATGTACGTGACGTCGGGTAGGAAAGCCGGGTTGTCGACGTTCAATTCGACGCCATCGGTCTTTTGGACGACGTACACCACACTCGGGTAGGTGGCGATGATGTCCATGTCGAACTCGCGACGCAGACGCTCCTGGACGATCTCCATGTGGAGCAAGCCCAGGAATCCGCAACGAAAACCGAAACCCAACGCCGTGGACGATTCGGTCTGGAAGGTCAGTGCCGAGTCGTTCAACTGAAGTTTGGCAATGCTGCTCTTGAGGGATTCGAAATCCGCCGTGTTGATCGGGTAGATGCCCGAATAAACCATCGGATGGATTTCCTGGAAGCCAGGCAATTCACCGGATGGATGACGGGGATCGGTGATCGTGTCACCCACCTTCACTTCACGGGGCGTCTTGATGTTCGCCGTGATGTAACCCGTCTCGCCCGTGGTGAGTTTGTCGCGGAGATACGGCTTGGGATTGAATGACCCGACTTCCTTGATTTCCACGCTCTTGCCGGAATGCAAAAGCTTCACGTGCATTCCTTGCTTGAGTTCGCCCTGGGTCACCCGGACCAGGATTACCACTCCCTTGTAGGTGTCGAAATAGCTGTCGAAAATCAGAGCTTGGAAGGAAACCGCCGAGGTCGGCTTGGGAGCGGGAATGCGGGTGATGATCGCTTCCAGGATCTCTTCAATGCCAATGCCTTCCTTGGCGCTGGCGTGAATCGCGTCGTCGCCAGGAATGGCGAGAATCTCCTCCAACTGCTGCTTGGCCTGCGGGATATTGGCGTGAGGCAGGTCGATCTTGTTGATGATCGGGATGATCGTGAGCCCCTGCTTCATAGCCAAATGCACGTTGGCAACCGTCTGGGCTTCCACGCCTTGGGCCGCGTCGACAATCAGTAGCGCACCTTCGCAGGCGCTCAAACTGCGCGATACTTCGTAGGCAAAATCGACGTGTCCTGGGGTATCGATCAGGTTGAGTTCGTACAATTCTCCATT
>DATJII010000224.1:0-8024 GCA_035493435.1 Candidatus Limnocylindria bacterium
ATGGGCGATGGTTTGCGGGGTTTCTGTTCTCACCAGTGTGCCGTTTCATCTGGTTTCGTGTCACCTCTGAATTCAATCGTGGGGGTTGCGGCGGCATTTATTGCGGCTGGATAGGGAAATTACCAGTATCAGTTTGGAATATCGGTTGAGTTTCCTCGTAACGTTTAACGTTTGATTCTTGTGCAAATCGTTTGGTGGGAGGTACTATTTGGTCCAACTTTGGACTCTGAAAATGATTTCTGTGAGCTTTGGATAACAAATCCATTCGTTCTCATCAGACGGGTGAGCGTGGGACATGAGGCGAGAAATGGGATTGTTTATCAGTGAATTCCCGTGAATCAGGCAATTCCCAATATTGAATGGTATACCGGCAAGAGCAATAGTATCGGAGTCTTGCCTCGATGCCCGTTTGCGTCTGCTCATCTTTGCCCTCGCTACTATCAGAGTTTGTCGCTCTTAGGGGAAGCGGGGTGTGTTGGTATCGAAAAGCCGAAAGACAGAATGCTGTTGAAAAAATGGGCGCGACACCCTTTGTGGCCACAGAGTAGAGAACAGGAAACGGGTATCAGTTCAGCTAATACTCGTCCAATATCGTACCATAATTTCTGTCCCGAAGTCACTGGCGACAGGTTCGGCTTTTTCGCGACGTATTTGGGTCACTACATTGACGAAATAGACTCGGGGTCGGCTCGCAAGCGACTCGCTGAGGAAACTGTTGAGCCTAATGATCCCAGGTGGGATTGGCAGTCGATTTCATCTCAACACTATACCGAGTGCCCGCTTTTTTCAGCGCTTGCTCACAGTCAAAAACCACAGACGAGACGTAGAGGATCCAATCCAGACGATAGTTCATATTCGCAGATTCGTCATGCTTCGAATCCCACCGATATGCGAAATCCTGACAAAGTAAGTGTCGAATCTGGCGACAGACAAACGGTTTTCATCTCGTATGCGCACGCTGATTCAAAATGGGTCGGGCGATTTCAAAGGCACATAAAACCGCTATTGCGAGACATTGAACTGGACGCGTGGTCCGACAAAAAGATCAAAACAAGCGAAAAATGGCATGAGGCTATCCAGTTAGCTTTGAGGAGTGCCTCGGCAGCAGTTTTGTTTGTGAGCCCGGACTTTCTTGCTTCTGAGTATATCAGCCACCATGAGCTTCCTGTTCTTTTAAAGGGTGCTGCTGATAGAGGTGTAAAAATTTATTCGATCATATTGTCGCCTTGTGCTTTTAAGGAGGCTTCCTTCAAGTATGTAGATGACAAGAAAGGGCCTCAAATTATAAGTCTATCCGTATTTCAGGCCGCAAATTCTCCTGACCAAACTCTGTCTGAGATGAAGAGGCCAGATTGGGAAAGGTTACTCTTGGGAGTCGCGAAAGATGTGGCAGGAGTCAAAACGTCACAGGCAGGTGAAGTGGAACGCAAGGCTTCGAAGAAAGTTAGTCCAGCTCGCCGAAATTCACACGCTTCTGGGACGAAACCTGAAGCCCAGCCAAATCAACCTGCGAAATCGATAGCCAAAGATTTCCCCAAGAATAGCACGGGATTCTTCCAGTCGCTGGTATCTGGATTGAATGCGGCAAACAGGAAAGCTATTGAAATCAAGTGCATAAACAATCTCAAAGAAATTGGAATCTCGGCGCGCGAGTGGGCCTGTGATCATGATGGGTGTTTGCCAGATGATTTGGGTCTGATTCAAGTAAAAGCGAAATCAGAAGATGTATTTTATTGTCCCTTAAATGGCGATGTAAAATATGAAATTGTCTCGCTGGGCCAGTCGGTGGATGACCCATCAGTGGTTTATGCTCGATGTTCTGTTCACAATATCGTGATTTTAACCGGCGGTAGTGTGCATCGGCTTGGCAACAGAACTGTCGTCAAAAGGCGAGGTAAATGGATAATTGATCCGAAAGGCGCTGTTTAACTCCAAAAATGCGACACTGACTCGATCGCAAAGTCCTGTGTTCGTGATTGTTATGCGGTAGAAAGATGCTGGAGCGAAGCGGTCGGAGTCGGTGCAGATTAATTGTTTCCCACTTAGGCCAGGATGGCCGGGAGGATTCGTTTCGCCATACGCAACAGGAGGAGGTGTCAGTTGCGCCGAAGATGCCCGTATCAGGTGTTCTTTGCCATGGTGGAGTTTCCAGATTTTCAGAGCGCAAAGGAAGGGGGGCCGACCGACCTACTCAAGCGGACGTCGCCGCCTCGTGCTCGCCGAGGTTTCCGCCCCTTGAATCAAGGTTTCCGATGCCTGGGATCAGTCCCCGCACGAACCGGGACTTCCAACTGGGCGACTATACGGTTCTGCAGCGATCGGATTTGGAAGAAAGGTTCGATTCGGCGATGAACCACGTACTTCATGATGAACGAAGACCAGCCCAAAAGGACGATGCTGTAGACGACAAAAATCACCGCCCCATCTAGTTGTTCCATGCCGTTCCAACTCGTGAGAAGCATGAACGCCAGCAGAATGGGGCCCCACCATAACGCCAGTATGATCAAGACAGCAACGGGCGCCCTCAATATCCAGGGCCACTGTGACGGATGCCTCATGTCCCTATCGTAAGCGTTCGTTGGAGAATTTCAATGGATTGCGGAGTTGGGCTTCGCTGGCGATTTCAAATATCAAGTGGAAAGAGCATGAGCCAGAGCTGGTGCGTCATTTTGAGGACTCGTTCCGGAGATTTTTGCGTCGATCCCAGTGGCAGCGAATAGCTACGATGATTGATGGATAAAACCATCCGCAGCCCATCGTGGCTACGGTGAGAGTACCTTCAGGAAATCCTGGATCCAAGGTTCGGGCGTGTAGGATTGATTTGAGGTAGTAGGGTGCAAAGATGCTCCAGAAAAACGCCCACAATATCGACGCTGCCCAGCCGTACACGATGGCATGAATTTTCCAGCGTGGCTTGCCTGAAACCCACCATACTCCGTATGACCAAACCAGAAAGCTGGCGGTGCAACTGAGTCGTATGATTGTGGTTAGCATGGCTTGGATTGAGTCTACCGGTCGTGGAGCGGGCAAACGTCAGCAGGTCGTAAAGGTAAGCACCAACAGGGCAACCCGAAGAAAACGGCAGCAGCAGAGCGCCGCTTTGATTTCGGGTACCCGGTATTTTGCCCCGTTGGGAAATGTCAGCCTCTTTCGTCGCATTTCTTGAGCAGGAGGATTGGCTTGGGATACGGTTGATTCACCACATGTTTCCCAGATTTACGGCATTGCTTGCTTTGATGGCAGGTTTCACGGCGGGTGCGGCGAGGATGCCGGGCGTACCGGACGATGTCGGGCGGTGGAGCGGACGGGAGGGGAAGGTTTCGCCGGTGCCGGTGCGGAATGTCCGCATCGAGGGCGGGTTTTGGGGGCCGAAGATGCGGGTGTACAAGGAACGCACGATTCCCCATTCGTGGAACTACATGGGTTACGACATCCGGTCGTTGAAGAAGGCGGCGGGTGAGAAGACGGAAGGGCCGTTTAACAATACCTGGGGCGAGGCGAATCTCTACAAGTTCATCGAGACGGTTGCCCATTCGCTGGGGATGTTTCCCGATCCGGAACTGGAGAAGAGAGTGGATGAAATCGTGGACTTGATAGGGCGGTCGCAGCGGACCAATGGGTACGCCCACGTGTTCATCATCAACGAACACAAGCCGGAATGGGATCCGGAATTCCTTGATGGATCGCACGACGGCTATGTGCTGGGACACTTGATCGAGGCGGCGATCGAGTATCGGGCGAATACGGGAAAGGGGGCTTTGCTGGAGATTGCCTGCAAGGCGGCGGACGAGGCGTATGATCACTTTCTCGGGCCAAAAGGCGTCCGGGGCTTTTGCGGCCATGCGGAGTTGGAGATGGCCCTGGTGGAGCTTTCCCGGGCCACGGGGCGCACGAAGTATGTGGAGCTGGCGCGAGCCTTTGTTGAATGGCGCGGACGTCATGTGGTGAAGCCTTATAGCGGAACTCCGCGGGCCTATTTCCAGGACGAGGTGCCCTTGCGCCAGCAGCGAAATCTGGATGGCCACGCGGTGCGGGCTACATTCTTTGCCACGGGGGTTGCGGATGTCGCGTTGGCGACGGGTGATGCGGATTATCGGCTGGCGGCGAATCGGTTTTGGGACAGCACGGCTCATCGGCGAATGACGATCACCGGCAGCACCGGGCCACGCAAAGAGCACGAAGCATTTGGCGAGGACTATGAATTGCCGAACGACGGATACTACGAATCGTGCGCTGCGTGCGGACTGCTCGATTTTGCCCAACGCATGTTTTTGTTGGAAGGCCAGACGGAGTCGAGTGACGTGCTGGAGCGGGTGCTTTACAACGCGGTGCTGCATGGCATGGCCTTGAGCGGCACGAATTCGTATTATCAGAACCCGCTTAGCGACGCGAATCATCCGCGCTATAATTCCTGGGTGTGCTGTCCGCCGAATCTCTCCCGTACTTTGTTTCAAGTGGGTAGGTATGCCTATGCCACTGGCGAGCGGGACGTTTTTGTGAATCTTTATGTGGCGGGGACAGTTCAAGCGCCGTTGGCCAAAGGAGCCGTGGGATTGAAGGTGGAAACAGAGTATCCGTGGGATGGCCGGGTAAAGATTGCGGTGGCGTCGGGAAGCGTTTCGAAGTTTGCCGTGAACTTGCGTTGGCCCGGTTGGTGTGAATTGGCCACGCTTAAGCTCAACGGCAACGAGGTGGTTCCAGTGCGGAGGTCGGATCGAGGCTATATCCGGGTGGATCGCGAATGGCGCGAGGGCGACACGCTGGAATTTGATATGGAGATGCCAGTGCTGCGCGTGGAGGCCCATCCCTTGATCAAGGATTGCGCGGGCAAAGTCGCCTTGCAGCGGGGACCGTTGGTCTATGGTTTCGAAGGGCTGGACAATCCGGGCCAGCCAGCACCGGTTTTGAGCGAGGATCCGCAATTTCAGGTGGAGGCGCGGTCGGAATGGCTGGGTGGCGTGAGCGTGGTTTCGGGAAAGACGGCCGAGGGCCGTCGGTTTGTGGCGGTTCCTTTCTATACCTTCGCGAACCGGGAGAAAACGACGCAGGAGGTGTGGACCACCCAGAGAAACTGGAAGGCGGGTGACGCCTGGTGGGAGGGCCAGCTTTACCGCAAGGCGGATGCGGTAATGCAAAAGGCGGTGGCGCCGAGTCCGACGGAGAAGGATGCGAAGTGAGCAGGGGATTGATTCGTATATGAAGATTAAGTTTTGGAGTGTTCGACGGTTGGTTTGCGGTTTGAGGGTATTGCCCCCTCACCCGGCCCTCTCCCCCGAAAGTCCGGGGGCGAGGTTAGTGAGCCAGAACTATGTGACGGGGTTGGACGGTGTTGGTTTTCTGGGTTTTTGGTTATATTTCCTATTGTTTTCATCCTATCTCGCTCAAGGGCAGAACGCCGTTTCTTCTTCGGTGCCATTGGCGACGACCACGAATGGCATTGTGCTCACGTCCCCAGGGAACCGGGTGGTCTTTCAACGTAATCGGGAGGGGAAAGCGATCATCCCAATCACCGGAACATCTTCATTGCGGGGAGTGAAGTTGGAGGCACGACTGGTTCCGGTGGATTTGTCTTTGTCCCCGGGGAATTGGAGTCTGGTAACGACTGTGAAGCCGGACGGGACTTTTGCGGGACGACTGGCGGCCAAGGCGGGATGGTACGGGTTGGAAGTTCGCGCCCGCTCGGCGACGGGGCCTGCGACCGCGATGATGGGAAAGGTGGATCGCGTGGGGGTGGGAGAAGTATTCGTGGTGGTAGGGCATTCGGTGGCGCAGGGCGGCGAGGTAAATCTGCCGGGCAGCACCGACGATCGGGTCAATACGGTGGCTTTGGACACGGATCAGCCGGGCCAGCAACGGGACTATGAGGAGACGGGCGATCCGAAGTATCTGCCGATGCTAACCGGGACGCCTTTCACCAACGGGGTTCAACCCGCTCCGTTTGGGCATGGCACGTACATCTGGGCGCAATTTGCCGAAAGGGTGGCGCGGGCTGAGAAGGTCCCGGTCTTGATCTTCAACGCCGCCTTCGGTGGGACCAGCCTGGAGCATTGGGCCAAGTCCGTGCGTGGAGAGCGATTTGAACATTCGTTCGTGAGATCGGGCATCCGGATGCCTTACATCAATGTGAACAACACGCTTCGCCGCTATATTGCTGTGACGGGTATTCGGGCCATCCTCGCTGACCAGGGGCAGAACGATGCGAATGAGCCAAGTCCGGAGGTGGTTTTTGGCAATTACCGGGCGTGGGTCGATCAGGCGCGTGTGGATCTGGGTTTTCCGCAACTCGCCGTAGTGGTCAACCGGCAGACGCCCTACCCTCAACGGTCTGTTATTCGGCAGGCGGAGGAGCGGATGATTCGGGAAGTGCCCCACTGTTTTCCCGGTCCCGACTATGACCGGTTTGCCTCGGAAGACCGGCCGGATGGCATCCACTTGGGGCCGTTGGGAGCGGAGAAGGCGGCGCAATGGTGGGCTGAGGCCTTGGATGTGGCGTTTTTCTCGCAGTCTCTTCCGTATCAACCTCGGTGATGACGGGCTGGGGGCAGGCAAGTCCTACGGAATGTTCCGCAAGATTCGGTTTTGGTTCGTGGCGAGGGTCGTTTAAAATCGAGGCCATAGCCCGGCCTTCACGAATAACCGGGCAGGAGCCGGAGTCTGGCTGGTTTCAGAGTTGGAGTAGGAATCTTATGCGCTTTCTGTCTGTGATGGCGGCTGCCTTGGGCGGCCTGGGTGTTGTGGTCTCGGCCACGCGGGCCGATGACGTCGATTTCGGCAAGGAAATTGAGCCGATCCTCATCAAGCGATGCTCGGAGTGCCATGGCCCGGACAAGCAGAAAGCTGACCTGCGCCTTGATTCCCGAGCGGCGGCGCTCAAGCCTGCCAAGTCGGGGAAGTTCGCCTTGGTGCCGGGCAAGCTGGAGCAAAGCGAATTGCTCAAGCGAGTGACGGCAGCGGATCCAGACGAGGTGATGCCGCCGAAGGGCGAGCGGCTCACGGCGGATCAGGTTGGGAGTCTGCGGCGTTGGATTGCGGCTGGGGCGGTCTGGCCGGAGGTCGACATCCGCAAGCACTGGGCTTTCCAGCCGGTCGTGCGGTCGGAACCGCCGAAGCTTAAGAATAGCCAGGCCGTCGCGCATAACGAAGTTGATGCCTTTATCCTGGCTCGCTTGGAGAAGGAAAACCTGACCCAGCAGCCGGAAGCCGACCGCGCCACCTTGGCCCGTCGAGTTTCCCTGGACTTGACGGGGTTGCCGCCGACCTGGGCGGAGGTGGAGGCGTTTGTGAAAGACACTTCCTCGGACGCTTATGAAAAGCTGGTGGATCGGTTGCTGGCCTCACCACACTATGGCGAGCATATGGCGCGGGGTTGGCTGGATCTGGCGCGCTATGCGGATTCGAATGGCTACCAGGTCGACCTGGCACGATCCATTTGGCCTTACCGCGATTGGGTCATCAATGCCTTCAACCGAAACCAACCGTTTGACCAATTCACGATTGACCAGTTGGCGGGCGATCTCCTGCCCAACCCGACGCTGGAACAAAAGATTGCGACGGGTTTCAACCGCAATACCAAGGTGAACGATGAGGGCGGTGGCGATGCGGAAGAATACCGCGTCAAGGCAGTCAAGGACCGGGTGGCCACTCTGGGCACGGCCTGGCTGGGGCTCACGCTCAATTGCGCCGAGTGCCACACCCACAAGTACGACCCCATCACCCACGAGGATTATTATAAGATCTACGCGTTTTTCAACAACAGCACCGACTCCGGAAATTATAGCCTGGGGCCGAATGTCGAAGTACCCAAGCCGGACTTGAGTGAAAGCGAGAATTATACCCGCTCCCGCATGGAGGAAGCGAAACGCGAACTGGCATTGGCAGAGGCGAAGCTGACCGCTGAACAGTTGAGATGGGAAAAGGCGCTGGCCAAGAAGGGCGACGTGTGGAAGGTGTTGAACCTGACCAACGCCTACTCGACCGGCGGTTCAAGCTATACGAACATGCCGGACGGATCGCTGCTGGGTGTG